>JAYOSS010000065.1:0-8570 GCA_038139355.1 Gammaproteobacteria bacterium | reverse complement strand
GGCCTCATAGGTGAGGGCGTCAATTTCATCATTACGCTCTTTGCGTCCCAAAAACGTCAGGGAAACCGGCGAGAACATCAGCTCTTGCTCGTATTGTTCGTCCAGCCATTGCGTCAGAGTAAGCGATGAGGCTGGCTGACTGGCGTTGGCACTTTTTTGATCATCAGTCTGAAGTTTGTCAGCGCAGCCACCGGCCACAAAGACGACAAGAATGGAAAAGAGCAAGGCGCTGGCGCGAATCGAAAAAAAGCGGGCGGCGGCGTACATTGGCGTTAAGGTATTCATCTCAAGTCCTTTGCACAAAGGCTGTTGTATGGCGGAGTGGTTGCCCCAAAGTGATTCTGGGGTGATTGTGTGGTGAAGCTGGGCAGCTTAGTACGAAGGGATCCGGCGGGGAACCAGTGGCTGCGCTATTGAGTATTTTCTCATCCGGCTTTCGCTGGATTTGTGCACGAAACCACTAATTCACAATAACGACAATAACAAGGACAAGACCGCAACATGAGCCAGAACCACTCGCAAAACGATTCGACTGGGCCGTCGACCGATCGATTAGGACCCTTGCAGGGGTTTCGTGTGCTGGATCTGTCCTCTGTGGTTTCCGGCCCTATGGCCGCTGTCGTGCTGGCCGACCAAGGCGCGGATGTGATCAAAATAGAGCCTCCAGGGTGGGGTGATGGTATCCGCGGCTTGGGTGCGTCGCGCAACGGTTTAAGCGCTATCTATTCCATGATCAATCGCAACAAGCGTTCTGTAGCCATCAATTTAAAGCATCCGGAAGGACAGGCATTGATCAGGCAGTTGGCTAAAAGCGCGGATGTGCTGCTGCAAAACTATCGACCTGGGAAAATGGCGCGCCTGGGTTTGGACTACGAATCGCTGAAAGACGACTGCCCCGAGCTGATTTACGCCTCCATCAACGGCATGGGGGACGTGGGTCCTTATGCAGAACAGAAGACCTATGACTACGTCATTCAGGCGCTGAGCGGAATCTTGGATGTTCAGGGCATGAAGCCAATGAGCATGAATCCCGAGCGCGATAGTGACCATGACGATGACCAGGTCGATGGCCCAGCGCTGCAGATGGTGCGGTCTATTATTTACGACAAGGTTACTGCGCTCACTGCGGCGCAGGGCATTACCGCAGCGTTGCTGGCCCGAGAACGGGGCGGTGGAGGACAGCATGTGCAGCTCTCCATGCTCGATACCGCTGTGTACTTCAATTGGCCTGAGCTGATGTGGAATTACGCTTTTAAAGGCCAGGGTGTTCAGTACGCTGGTGACTTGGCGGATGTTTGCGGTATCAGTGAGACCGCGGATGGGGCCATCGTTTCCGGGTATCTGGGTGCGGACTGTCGGCAATACGCCACCGACGAATTGATGGAGCTACTGGCCTATAACGAAATACCCGCTGGCAGAGTGAATACGCGCGCTCAGGTGGTTAACGATCCTCAAGTGCAGGCCAGTCAGGTGCTTCGGGATATCGACCATCCTCGAGGCGGCGCTATGCGTCAGCCGCGCAGTCCGCTGCGGTTTGGTAGTACCCCTGACATGCCCCTGCAGCCTTCGGCGGATTTAGGGGATCATACCGTGGAAGTCTTGTCGGACCTGGGATTGAGCCTGGATGACATGCAGGCGTTGGCCCGCCAAGGTGTGATTGGTTAGATCTGTAAAGGACTTATATGCCGTGCTCTAACACCAGTCGCCCCAGCGCTTGGCCAGACTCCAACAACCGATGTGCCTCGGCTCCTTGGTCAATGGGGTAGGTGTGATCGATCTGCGAGGAAAACTGACCTCGTTCAATGCCCTGGCAGTAGTGCTGCCAAACTTGCGGAAAATCAGCGGAAAAATACGCGTCACTGCCGCGAATTTGGATACCTCGTCCAAAAATGAAACCCAAGGATGGCAGCGAGACCGCGTCTCCGGTGGTATTGCCGCAGCTGACTAAACGGCCTCCGGGCGCTAGAGAGAACAACGAAGCCTCCCACAAGGCTGGCCCAACATGATCCAACACTAGGTCGGCCCCTTTGCCCTCGGTTTGCTCCATCACCCAGGCGACAATGTCTTGTTGGCCATTTGTTGTGGCCTTGGCGCCCATCTGTCTGACGGGTGCGCATTTGTCCTCACTAGTGGAGGTCACCAGCACTCGAGCCCCAGCAGCAATGGCCAACTGAGTCGCCGCCAAGGTCAGCGCGCTGGCTCCACCGTGCATGAGCACTGTTTCGCCAGCTTCGAGTTTGCCAACTCGAAACAACGCGTGATGGGTGGTCATCCAGGCCGTTGGAAACACTGCGGCGGTGGCGAAGTCCATTGGGTCGGGGATGCGATGTACGTGATCCGCGCTGACGGCGCAGAACTCGCCGTAACCGCCTGGATGGGTCGCGCCCAGTACCCCTAGGTCGCCGTAGCGATCGCCGTGACCAAAAAAAAGGGATTCCGGATGCACAGCGTTAAGCGACGGATCCACAACGACTCGGTCTCCTGGCGCTAGGTGAGTAACTCGGTTACCCACCTGGACAACGAATCCGGCCATATCCATGCCAGAGATATGCGGAAGGCTGAAGCCGGGGAGAGTAAACCAGCCGTTGCGCTGCACGATATCAAGGCGGTTCACCGCAGTTGCGGCGACCTGAATAAGGACATCGGCGGCCCCAATGTTCGGTTTTGGTTGTTCATCGACGCGCAGAACGTCGGCTGTGCCATGTTCTGCGTAAAAAAGTGCTTTCATGGATTGGGTCTTGAATAAAAAAAGAAATATCGTGATTCGCTGAAATTCGTCTGGAGGCAAGGGTAACAATACTATGAAGAGATCACGCCTAGATTTCGTGACTGTTGATGTCTTTACTCAACAAACATTTGGCGGAAATCCTTTGGCGATATTTTTCGCAGCCCAAGAACTCAGTAGTGACGAGATGCAAAAAGTTGCTGCCGAAATGAACTACTCCGAAACGGTTTTTATCTTGCCGCCAGCAGATTCCGCGAATACCGCAAGAGTGCGAATCTTCACCCCAAAGACAGAACTTCCCTTTGCCGGACATCCCAACGTCGGAGCGGGTTTTATATTGGCAGCGTATCCTGCGGCGGTACCGGTTACCGGCAGCATTCGCCTGGCTTCTCAAGGCAACGTTGAGCTGCGAAAAATGCGTTTTGAAGAGGGCGCGGGCCTAGTCGATGTCGAGGTGGCCATGGCTGCTGACGGCACCCCGGGATCGTCGACAATCATAGCCCCCCAGACGCTGCAGCAGCGCTCAGGACATACAGTAGACGACATGGCGGCGGCATTGGGATTGAGAGCCGATCAAATTGTAGGGACCCATGGCGGATCAACCATCGCAGGTGTGGGTATCGATTTTGCCTTGGTGCAGGTTAAAGATTTGGAGGCTCTACAAGCTTGCCAACCGCGAGAATCGCACTTTCATCGTTTGTCGCTGAATCCTGGGGCGGCGTGCAAGACACCAAGTGAGCCCGAAGAACCCTTTCGGGTCTATGCCTATTGCCACGACCGCAGCGCTCATAAATCCCGTCGGTTTCGAACGCGAATGTTCGATCCTTTGCATGGCATAGCGGAAGATCCAGCGACGGGTAGCGCTGCCGGGGCGTTGGCAAGCTTGCTGGCCGAGCGCGAATCCTTATCGGGCGCTGGGCGTTATTGGTTCTGGCAGGGCGAAGAAATCTCACGCCCCAGCCTGATAACGGTGGATGTCACTCGGGACGGTGGACAGATTCAAAAAACCAAGATCATCGGGCAATGTGTAGAAGTGATCCAGGGCACCCTGACGTTGTCCTGACTTGGTACCTGACTTGGCAAGAGTTTTCACTGAGTGCCTATGCCCACAACGACCGGTCTCGCGCTGCCAGCCTAGGGTCAGCAGACGCGAGGAATGCAATGCGACCGGCGCCCGAGGCGATAGGGGTACAGGTAGTTTGTTGTCGACAATTCAAGGATCGGATTGCCTAACGATTCACTTTGTTGTGAGTGCTGGATTGATGTCGGGAAACCCCAGGCTGGCGCAGTTCCGCATGCTTGGTTTTGCGGCCGGTGACGCGTGCGCGCCAGCGTTTGAAGGCACCTGCTGAAATGTGTCGTCGCATGATTTTGATGACCTCAGGCTCCCCAAGGCCAAACTGGCCGGCGATGGCCTCAAAGGGCGTGCGATCTTCCCAAGCCATTTCAATCACTCGGCTGATCTCTGCTGCGGATAAGTCTCGGCTTTTTTTGGTCATGGATCTCGTGGCTGCCTAGTCTCGTGTCGTTCACTCTCGACGCGGAATAATCAAGAGCGACAGCTTAGACCCTCGACCCGTGTGCAAAGCGTCAAGAATGGAAGGGTGTAGCGCTTTGAATTGTTAGGACAGCCACAAAGTTCCAGCCAGAGTACCGCTCAATAGCGTAGTCAAATTCAGGCGCAGGGGCAGATACCAGGTTGGGTGGGGCAATTGCTTGCGTTTTAGCCATTCAAAAGCCATGAGTAGCCAAAGTCCGATGCCAAGCACCAAGCAGCCAAAAGCCGTTGGAATGATAAGCGCGACAACTGTGAGCAGCGCTGGAAGAACGCTGACGATCAAGCGGGTGGTCAAAGCGGAGGTTGGAACATCAGCATCGGCATAGCGATGCAATATCAACCCCCATTGGATGCCACCTAAAAAGGAAAAGATCACGCCAACGTAGAGCATGGACAGCTGCAACAGGTCTCGTGCAAAGGCTGGCCAAACCCATTGGCTAATCAGTATCCCGGCCATAGGCAGCAGTCCGCTATAACCCAGTGCCAGCGCCAGCCGGTTGGTTTGGCCTGAAGTAGCAGGGGAGCTGGAGGTTAAATCGTCAGACATGATTGAATAGAGGCTCCTCTAATAGTCAAACCCTTGCAGGTGATTGCCGTAAACGCAAAATCAGCTTTTTGCTGGCTGGCCTAGTTTGCCCAGCAGGACCAGTGTGTAGACCCCAAAGCCCAAGTGTACGGGCCAAAACCCGATGACATTGCCAAGATGACCTTCATCGATCAGCCAGCGATTGAGCACTAGGGCCAGATAGTAGGCCAGCATCCAGACCAGTCCAGGCCCCACACGGGCAAATTGCCCTGAGCGCGGATGTACTGGAGATTTTGCGATGGCCAGCAAAGCTAAAATCAAACAAAAAATCGGCAGTCCCATACGCCAGTGCCATTCAGCGACTTGGGCGGGCGAGGTGTCTAGTAATCCAGTGGGCAGGGAATCCACATCTGTTACCTCAGTCATGATCGGATCCGTGTCGATGCTGATGTTCAGCCGCTGGAAAGACATCACCTCGAAGGCGGGATCTCCCGCCGAGCCGACGTAACGCCGGCCCCGTTCAAGTATCAGGTGTTGACGTCCATCAGCCGCGGGCTGGGCCCGGATGCCGCGTTCGGCCCAAACCGTCATCTGTCTGCCGTCTGGCAGCGAGCGCTGAATAAACACGTCGAGAATTGTCTGGTCGTCATCGGCTAGACCGCTGCTGTATATGACCTGATCGCCTTTATCTTCAATGCGAAAAACGCCCGGTTGCACCGCTGCTAGGCCAACACGTTGCTGTAGCTCGATCAGCTCTTGTTCCAAACTGTGTTTGGCGGTTGGGGTCAACACGATGGCTGCTGCTGCAACCAGCACGGTGACCGCTAAAATCAGCGGGCCGAGCCATGCCAATAGCTGCCCAGTGGTTAGGCCGCCGCTGCGCAGCACGGACATTTCTTGGCTGGAGTATAGGCGTCCTAAGCCCATCAACAGAGCGATGTACAAAGCGAAAGGCAAAACCAGCTGCAGCATTTCAGGCAAACGCAGCATGACCAAGTACAAAACAAGATCGCCGGGAATGCCGCCACTGGCGGCTTGGTCCATTAGACGAATGAGGCGATCCCCCAAGGCGATGGATAAAAGCACCGCCAGTGCCGCTACGAAAATGCCCAGGACTTGGCTATTCAGGTAGCGGGCGCCGATGGGTATGAGGTTCAGACTTGCAAGCCAGCGCATCAGTTGTGGCCTAGATTCCGTAATCCAATATGTTTCATTAGTGTGCACGGATCTCGGGCCACAGCATAGCGGCTAGCGCAGGTAAGTACGTTCTGTCCCCAAACACGGTTGCAGCGAGGGCAAGGGCGACTAGGTTTCTCCGACGGGCATTGGCACAATGGTCTGTCAAAGAATGCCCATGCCGCGAATGGATGTGACCCGTTACGTCGCGGCTCGAGATGCTCCGACGGAATTTGCAACGCTGCCGCAACCGCGGCCCAACAAGGAGGACCATTCAGGTCATGAAAGACGAAACTCTAGCGATTCACGCAGGTTACACCACTGACCCAACCTCACACGCGGTGACGGCGCCGATCTATCAAACCGTGGCCTACGAGTTTGATAACGCTCAGCATGGCGCTGACCTATTTGACTTGGCTGTACCCGGCAATATTTACAGCCGCATCATGAACCCCACTTGTGATGTGCTGGAACAACGTATTGCTGCGTTGGAAGGCGGTGTCGGTGCTTTGGCGGTTTCAGCCGGCAGCGCCGCCATACATTACGCCATCATTAACATTGCCCAAGCGGGGGATAACATCGTCACGGTGCCCCAGCTCTACGGTGGCACCTACACACTGTTCGCGCATATGTTTCCTGCCTTGGGCATAGAGGTGCGCTTTGCCACTGACGATTCTGTGGCAGCCTTGGAAGCTTTGATTGACGACAACACCAAGGCAGTGTTCATGGAAACCATTGGTAATCCGGCGGGTAACATCGTGGATATCGCCGCGGTGGCTGAAATGGCTCATCGCCATGGTGTTTGCACCATCGCAGACAACACCGTGGCTTCACCGTCGCTGCTCAAACCCATTGAGCACGGTGTGGATATTGTTGTGCACTCGGTGACCAAGTACATGGGTGGACACGGCACCACCCTTGGCGGCGTGATTGTGGATTCTGGCAACTTTCCCTGGACGGAAAATGCCAGGCGCTACCCAGGGCTGAATACCCCGGAAGCCAGCTATCACGGCGTGGTTTACACCGAAGCCTTCGGTCCCGCTGCTTACATTGGGCGTGCCAGGACCGTGCCCCTGCGCAACACGGGCGCAGCTTTGTCAGCGCAAAGTGCGTTTCAACTGCTGCAAGGGATCGAAACCCTACCGCTACGGATGGAGCGTCATTGCGACAACGCTTTGGCGGTCGCCAAACATCTGCAAGCTCATGACAAAGTGGACTGGGTGAGTTATGCCGGGCTGGAAGGGCATCCTCACCATGAACTGGCACAAAAATACATGCAGGGCCGCGCCTCAGGCATCATGACTTTTGGGGTTAAGGGTGGCTTTGAGGCTGGCGTCAAATTCTATGACGCCCTGGCCTTGTTCAAACGTCTGGTGAACATTGGTGACGCTAAATCGTTGGCCTGTCATCCGGCATCCACCACGCACCGCCAGCTCAGCGAAACGGAGCAAGCCGCGGTAGGGGTAGCCCCCGAGGCCATTCGATTGTCTGTGGGTATCGAACACATCGACGACATCATTGCAGATCTGGATCAAGCCCTGGCCCATTGCTAGGGCCCAGCAGTCAAACCCTGAGCGGGATGTCTTTCGCTCAGGGTTTTGGCGGACGAAACCAAAGTCTCTCTGAAGCAAAGTGTCGCTAAACCAAAGTAATGGTTTCCAACAGCGAGGCTGATAGGTTGCCCAGATAACTGAGTACTGGCAGCCCCATCAGGCTCGCGATAACAACCGCCAGCAGCACCATGGCGCCATAGCGGGCGTTGTAGTAGCGATAGCTTTGCGCGACCTTTGCAGGTAAAAAATGCGGCGCGATGTAGTGACCATCTAAGGGGCCTATCGGCAGCAAATTGAACAGCATCAGCAGCAGATTGATCTGCGCCAACATGGTGAAAAACAATTGCGCCCCAGGATTTTGCCAGCCGGCTTGCCAAGCCAAAACAAAGCCGTTCCAGCAGACCACGGCTAACAGCAAATTCATCAGCGGGCCAGCCGCTGCCACCCAGAGGTCAGCGCGAGGACTGGAAAAATTGGCAGGATTGGTGGGTACCGGTTTAGCGAAACCAAAGCCGACGAACACCACCATGAGCAACCCCATTGGATCGATGTGAGCAAGAGGATTTAGGGTGATTCGACCGGCTCGATCGGCGGTGTCGTCGCCAAACCATTTGGCGACCAGGGCGTGTCCCAGCTCGTGGACGGTCAGTGAGAGAATCAACGCCACTAAGAGCAATACAAAAATCGCGTATTCGCCTCGCCAAAGCAGTTGCAACATCAGTAACACCCGGGGTTATTTAACGGTTACGTGGATCATCACAGTGTAGACCGAGAATCGCCGAATAGGCTCGGTTCGATGTTGGACCGATGCCGAGTTGCCAACCAACTCGCCCTAGTCAGCTCTCTATTCTGGTTTGGTTAGTTCAACACTCCGGCCTGGTGCAGATCCGCTAGGGAGTCTTGGTCCAGATCGAGCCAATCTTTGAGTATGGCGTCACTGTCCTCCCCGACGGCTCGCACCCGCTGGTAGTCGTCACAGGGTGTGCCGTCAAAGGTAATGGCAAGCCGGTCGATCCAGGTGGGCCCCAAGGT
>JAYOSS010000064.1:582-12355 GCA_038139355.1 Gammaproteobacteria bacterium | reverse complement strand
GAACTGGTCGCTCAAGGGAAGTTTCGCGAAGACTTATTCCACCGCCTGAACGTGATTCGGGTTCATGTGCCTGGCCTTGCTGAACGCCGGGAGGATATTCCGCTGTTGGCCCAGCACTTCCTAGACGCTGCAGCCGCAGAACTGGGTGATGAACCCAAACGCCTGGAGCCCGCAACGGCTGATTATTTGAGCCTGCTGCCCTGGCCTGGAAACGTGCGCCAACTAGAAAATACCTGCCGTTGGCTGCAAGTGATGGCCAGCTCTAGAACAGTCTTGATTGAAGATTTGCCGCCGGAACTGCAGCAAACCGAGCCCAGCTCAGACCAGGGCAGCTGGGAAACCAGCCTAGAACTTTGGGCAAACCAGCAGCTTGATCGGCAGCCGGACACCGCCCTGCTGGATACGGCATTGCCTATATTTGAGCGCATCATGATCAATGCCGCACTGCGCAAAAGCGGCGGGCGCAAGAAAGATGCGGCTGACTTGCTGGGCTGGGGTCGCAACACTCTAACCCGTAAAATGCAGGAACTGGGCTTACACAGCGCCTAAATCTGCGGCTGAGCCATTCACTAGGGCGACCGACCATGCATGTGGTTCTTTACCAACCTGAGATACCGCCGAACACAGGCAACATCATTCGCATCTGCGCTAACACTGGGGCATCCCTGCATCTGGTGCGACCGCTGGGATTCGAATGGGATGACAAGCGTTTGCGTCGAGCGGGATTGGATTATCACGACTTCACCCAGGTAACCCTGCATGACAGCCTGGCGGACTGCGAGCAGCTATTGGCAGACCGCCGCTGGTTTGCTATGACAACCAAGGCCAGCCGAAACTTTGCCGAGGTCGCCTTTGACCAAGACGACGTGCTGCTTTACGGCCCAGAAACTCGGGGACTGCCGGATGAGCTGCTGGCTCAATGGCCCGAGGAAAGAAAGTTGCGTATTCCCATGCGCGCGCCGACGCGCAGCATCAATTTGGCGAACTCGGTAGCGATCACGCTATACGAAGCTTGGCGGCAACACGGTTACGACGGCGTGCTTTAGTGCGCGCTATCCGTCAGTGGGTGGTCGGCGTTTCGCTTTGCTGTTGCTGCTGGCGCTCTTGCAGCGCCTGAAGGTAAAGCGCTTCAAAATTGACTTGCGCCAGTTGAATGGGCGGAAAACCCCCTTTCACCACCAGGTTATCCAGCGCCTCACGGGCATAAGGAAACAACGTGGTCGGGCAGGCGATGCCAAGGATTTGGCTCACTTGAGCAGGATCAGCGTTCTTTATCAAAAAGATACCTGCTTGCTGGATTTCCACTAAAAACCCCAGGTAATCCTCTTCTACATTGGCTTTGACGGTGATGGTCAGCACAACTTCGTGGCAATCATCGGGCAGGCCTTGCGCCCGGGTATTGATGTCTACCGACAAATTTGGCTGCCACTTCCGAGTAAAAACATCGGGGGATTTCGGTGACTCGAAAGAGGCATCCTTTAAATACAGTTTTTCAATGCGCAGCTGTACCTGCTGGTCGTCTGATACCTGAGAGCCGTCACTTTGATCCTGATCTGTCATGCTTTTACCACCGGTAAATTCTGGGCTCGCCACTCAGAGTAGCCTCCCGTGAGGCGCACCACGTTGCTAAATCCATTTTTTTGTAACAGCGTCCCGGCCGCGCCAGAGTGCTGTCCCATCTTGCAGGCGATGACCACCGGCCGTTCTTTGTATTTGTGCAACTCGTCCAAGCGCGATTCCAAGGACGCATAGGGAATATTCACTGCGTCCACGATGTGGCCTTCATCAAATTCAGCGCGATCGCGCACATCAAGCACGATGGCATTGTCTTTGTTCACCAGACGCACCAGTTCTTGGGTGCTCACCGTGACGCCGGCCCGAGCCGATTCATTACGAAAGAACAAAAACACCAGCAAAATAAAAGCTCCAACCAGGAGCGGATGGTTGCCGATAAAGGTAAAAAACTGATCCATAACTGCCGCCTGTATAACGCCGGGCGATTATACACGTTCATCCTTAATCCCTGAGCTTTTTGCTAGAATTGCCGCCAATTCATCATAGGAAGTCGGTCGCTTCGGTTCTGGAACCGAGCCTTAAGCGATAGCAACCCGATACCCAAAGGATTCATACCCATGTCTGATGTCAGTCTGCTGGTCATACTTGACGGTTTTGGTCATCGTCTAGAGACAGAAAACAACGCCATTGCCCTGGCCGATACACCCACATGGGACCGGCTGCTGGCCCAGCGGCCGCATACGCTGATTTCTGGTTCGGGTCTGGATGTCGGTTTGCCTCCAGGCCAAATGGGCAATTCTGAGGTGGGCCATATGAACCTGGGCTCAGGCCGCGTGGTTTACCAAGACTTCACCCGCATCAATCGATCCATCGAAACCGGTGAATTTGCCTCCAATCCGGTCTTTGCTAAGGTATTTCAAGGGGTTAAGCAGCAAGATGCCGCGCTCCACATCATGGGGCTACTGTCGCCGGGCGGTGTACATAGCCATGAAGACCAAATCTTTAGTCTGATTCGCAGCGCAGCCGCCGCGGGCGTCAAACAGATCTACCTGCACGCGTTTTTGGATGGCAGGGATACGCCTCCCCAAAGCGCCATGAGCTCTCTGGAAGCCGCTCAGCAATTGTTCGCCGAACTGGGTTGCGGAGGCATCATGAGTCTGTGTGGGCGCTACTACGCCATGGACCGGGACAACAATTGGGATCGGCAAGAACGAGCCTACAATTTGCTGACTCGTGGCGAAGCGCCCTTTCATGACCAGTCCGCCACCCAAGCCTTACAAGCGGCCTACGACCGTGGTGAAAATGACGAATTTGTGCAGCCCACGGCTATCCACGATGCGCAAGTAGCCCCTCGAGGCATCGCGCCCCAAGACGGCGTCATCTTTATGAATTTTCGCGCCGACCGAGCAAGACAGCTAACCCGCGCCATGACTCAAGAGGACTTCACTGGCTTCCAGCGCCGCTCCTTCGCGCCACCTGCCCACTTTATCACGTTGACCCACTACGCTGACGATATCGATCTGCCTTGTGCCTTTGCACCCGAGGAACTGCGCAACACGCTGGGAGAATACTTGCAAAACAACGGCAAACGGCAGTTGCGGATCGCCGAGACAGAAAAATATGCCCATGTAACTTTCTTTTTTTCTGGTGGTCGAGAGCAACCCTTCGATGGCGAAAAACGCATCTTGATACCGTCCCCTGACGTCGCCACTTACGATTTGCAGCCCCAAATGAGCGCCGCAAAAGTAACCGACCTGTTGGTAGAGGCCATTAGTAGCCGCGACTTCGACACCATTATCTGCAACTACGCGAACGGCGACATGGTCGGCCACAGCGGTAAGCTACAGCCCGCCATCCAGGCGGTGGAAACCTTGGACCAATGTTTGGCGCGCTTGGAAGCGGCCATCGAAAGCGTTGGCGGCAACATGCTGATTACCGCCGATCATGGCAATGTGGAGATGATGCGCGATCCGGACAGCCATCAGGAGCACACGGCTCATACCAGCAACCTCGTTCCCTTGGTCTATGTGGGCAATCAGCAAGTGCAGCTGCAATCTGGCGGCAGCTTGTGTGACGTAGCGCCGACGTTGCTGAAATTGATGCATATGGAAGCCCCGGAAGAGATGACCGGGACACCGCTAGTCAGCCCCGTCTGAAATGATTTTCTCTGAGGTCGGACCCATCATCCGATTGCAACTCGTCCTCAGCATAGTCGCGTTGCTCGCCGCTGGTTGGGCAAGCGCAGAAATCACCGACAGCACCGAGGCAGAGCAAGCGCTTAGCGACGTGGTGGCTCAGCTCAACGATTTAGAGCGGTGGCTCACCAACGCCCAGCGTCAAAGCGCCGAAATCGAACAACAGATACGCGCCCAAGATAAAAGCATTGGCCAACTGGTCAATACCCGGGACGCGACGCGTCGAGAACTGGCACAAACCCAGCGCTCCATTAACGAGTTACAGCGCCAACAGCAGCAACTACAGCGGCAAGTCGATTCACAACGCGGAGCGGTCGTCGCCCATCTGCAAGCATCATCACGCTTGGGCGGCAATGACATCGTCAAGCAAATTCTGAATCAACAGTCCGGTGCTGACATTGACCGCCTGCTGCGCTATCACCGTTATTTGGGCGCCCAGCGCTTGACGGCGATTGAGGAACTTAAGCTCAGCCTGACTCAGCTGGATCAGACCCGATCTGCACTGGATGATAAGTTGCGCGAGCAAAGCGAGCGTGAACAGCTGTTGAACCGCCAAACCCGCGATCTGCAAAGCAAGCGACAAGAACGAACCCGGGCTAGTCAGGCCCTGGCCGAGCAACGAAAAACCAAAGCCGAGCAACAAAAGGTTTTGCTGGCGGACAGCGAACGGCTGCGCCGACTGCTGAACCAACTGCGCGCTCAGGCCTCCGCATTGGACGGCAGAGCCTTCGCTGCTGCCAAGGGCAAACTGACGCTGCCACTGAACGGCAGGCTTCGCCACAGCTTTGGCGAGCCCCGTGCGGGAACCAGTCTGAGGTGGGAGGGCTTAGACGTCAGCGGCAGCGTTGGCGCCGAGGTCACCGCGGTCTTTCGGGGCAAAGTAGTGTTTAGCGACTGGCTGAGAGGGTTTGGGCTCATCGCCATTGTCGATCACGGCGACGGCTATATGACCCTTTATGGCCATGCTGACTCCCTGACCAAAAACGCTGGGGACTGGGTCGAAGGCGGGGAGGTAATCGCCCGCGCCGGAAACAGTGGCGGCGGCTATGAACCCGGGATCTATTTCGAGCTGCGACACAAAGGAGCCGTGGTAGATCCCCAGCAATGGCTGTCGATATGACCCCCCGACGCTCAAACCGATCTGCGCAACCCATCACGCTTCGCACGCTAGCCTTGGGGGTTTTGTTTGGATTTACCGCGGGCTTCGTTGTCTATCACACCACATTGTCCACCCAGGCTTCGTTTCCAAGCATGGAGCAAGCCCAAGCCCAGATACACCAACACTACTGGCGGCATCTAGATCCCCAGGCGCTTGAGCAAGCAGCCATCGCCGGGATGATGAGCGAACTGGATGACCATTCTCAATTGCTGTCGACAGACGCTTACGAACAGTTATTAAGGGAAGCGCAAGGGCAGCTAACTGGCGTAGGCCTAGAAATCGGTCTGCGGGACGGTTTTTTTACCGTTTTACGCATTCTGCAAAACTCCCCGGCCGCAGGCACAAAAGTAGAGTCTGGAGACCGAATCAACCGCGTAGACGACGCGCCCGTTAAAGGACTGCTGCTGACCGAGCTGATCGCGCGTCTGCGAGGCAAAGCAGGCACCAGCGTTCGCATAGGCTTCACACGCCCAGAGTTGGGCCAGCAGGAGTCGCAGAACTTTGAATTAGTGCTTCAGCGCGCACAGCTTGCACAAGCCTATTTACATAGCCAGATCTTGGCCGACGGCGTCATCCATATTGAAGCCGATCAATGCTATGACGGCATGGCTGCGGACATCGAGAAAATCACGACTCCACAACCCGGCACTTCCATGACGGGTTTGATTTTGGACTTGCGCAACAATCCCGGCGGCACGCTGACCTGTGCGGTGGCAACAGCGGATTTATTTTTGGCGTCCGGGGTGATTGTCAGCACCGCCCTCGACGAAAACCACCGCGCTGAGGGTGCCGAAAGAACATACCGCGCGCGTGCAAAGACACCGCTCAAAAACATGCCGGCAGTGGTGCTGGTCAATGCGGGCACCGCCTCTGCTGCAGAGATTATTGCCGGCGCACTGCAAGATCATAAGCGGGCAACCATCGTTGGCAGCCAAACCTTTGCCAAAGGCACCGTACAAACCCTGTTAGACCCGTTACCCAACGGCAGCGCTCTTAAAATCACCAGTGCGGCATTCTTCACGCCCAATGGTCGATCGTTTCATTCCCAAGGACTGGTGCCAGATATCGCCGTCCCAGCAGACGACTCCCACCACACACAGCCAAGCCATTCATCAGAAATTGCATTGGATAAGGCGTTGGATGAGGCGTTAGCGGTGCTGCAAGCCAGCAGGTCAGCTGGCGCCAAGGATTGAATTTAGGCGGCAGTCCCCGGCGCATCCAGCAATGCCTGTCCCTCTGCCACATTCAGCGTGCCTTCATAAATGGCTCTGCCGGTAATTGCGCCCATCAGCAATTCAGGGGATTCGGCGAAAGCCGTCTTCAGCGCTGCCAGATCCGCTAACTCGGTCACACCGCCAGAGGCAATGACGGGAATCCCGGCGGCTTGAGCCAACGCCAGTGTTGCTTGCACGTTGAGACCTTGCATCATGCCGTCCCGGTCAATGTCGGTATAAACAATGCCTGCCAAGGGCAGCCCAGCCAGGTCTTGTACAAAGTCCAGCGCTCGAATACCCGCATCTTTGTCCCAACCCTCGGTAGCAATCATGCCGCCTCGAGCATCCAGACCCAGAATGATCTTGTTTGGGTATTGCCTTGCCATGGCCTGCAAAAAGTCAGGCTCGTTAATGGCCTTGGTACCCAGGATCAAACCCTGAACACCAGCGTCGAGATAGGCATCGATGATCTGGTGACTGCGAATACCGCCACCCACTTGAACCGGCACATCGCCCATCACGGCAACCATATCCCGAATCAAATCGCCATTGCGGGGTACACCGGCAAACGCCCCATCCAGATCCACGACGTGCAGACGACGCGCACCCTGACTTTTCCAGTGGGCCGCCATGGCGACAGGGTCAGAAGAAAAAACCGTTGAGTCGTCCATGCGCCCTTGTCGCAGACGCACACACTGACCTTCTTTCAGGTCAATCGCCGGTATCAAGATCACCGTTACAAACTGCCCTTAGTGGAGGGCACGATACCTGCCATCCGAGGATCTTCCGCCACTGCAACGCGCAGGGCGCGGCCAAAGGCTTTGAACAGAGTCTCCGCCTGATGGTGGGCGTTGTCTCCCAACAAGTTATCTAAGTGCAGCGTCATCATGGCGTGGTTTACCAGGCCCTGAAAAAACTCTCGCAGCAAATCCACATCGAAGTCGCCCACTCGTGCCCGGGTGTAATCAACCCGATAGTGCAAGCCCGGTCGGCCAGACAAATCCACTACCGCTCTGGATAACGCTTCATCTAATGGCACGTAGGCGTGGCCATAGCGAGTTAAGCCGCTTTTATCTCCGATAGCCTTATTCAGCGCTTGGCCAAGAACGATGCCCACATCCTCTACCATGTGGTGGGCGTCTACTTCCAAGTCTCCTGTGGCTTCCACATGAATATCGATCATGCCGTGACGGGCGATCTGAGTAAGCATGTGATCAAAAAACGGCAGCCCGGTATCGAAGTGGCTGGTGCCGTTACCATCCAGGTTAATACTGAGTTTGATCTGGGTTTCGGTGGTATCCCGATTTATGGAAGCCTGGCGCACGTTGTTCTCTCTTGATTATCAAAGTCGGTCTTCACAGATTCATTTGGCCCAGATTGACGCGGCGCATCGATCCGGGCGAAGCGCAGTTTAGCCGCCTTTGCTGCACATTGCAGAGCATTGATGGTTGAGGTTTGTGGTTCTAAGCGAGCTTATCAGGCCGACTGGCGCCCTAGGGCTTCAATCTATCCATCAAATCGCCGTGGGGTAGGTAGCGGTTATCGGTATTTTGTTTGATCCAAGCCGTCAGATCAGGCGTCATTTCGCCTCTTTTTTTTAACACTCGTGCCAGCGCAACCACCGGCGATTTTGCCCCAGCCTTCCAAGCGGAATACTGGCGTTCACCCACTGTGAACAGGCGCATTAAGGCAACAATTTCCTGGGTCGCCAGTTGTTGGGCCGCATCCGACCAAGCGGGGTGCGTTAACAGCGGGGACAGTGCCGAAACTTCCGCGTCATCGAGGGCGAGGGCGGACGCAGATGGATCACAACCAAGGGCGCAATCCAGCGCGGCAGCCAACAACGAAGCGCTGATTGTCTGGTTTTCACCGCCTGTTTTTAGCTGGCTGGGATCGAAAGTACCAACGCTCATGTGTTCTCCCTCTTTGTAGGTTTGGCCCCTGGTGTCGCCCCGGTAGTAAGGCGAACTCGCGCACAATATGCTGATCGGCGCATTGCCGCTTGGGTAGCATGGCCCTAGATTAAGTGACGGATGTCAGTTCTACCAATGCTCACACCCATTTTATCGAGAACACTATGTTAAAGATGCTACGAAAACTCCTGTTAACGGTCTTTGTTTTGGCGCTGATCATTGGCGCAGCCATGGCCTATTTCTTGAGCGATACTGAGAACATTAAAGCCCAGCTCAACACTCAGCTCAGCGCTGCCAGTGGTTACGAAGTGGATATTCAGGGTGATCTGAAGTGGCAAATTCTCCCCAGACTCGGTATCGCTGTGGCTAATGTCAAAGTCCGCGACGACGAAACCCAAATCCATATCGGCAAACTGCAAATCGGGCTAAGCCTGACAGAAATCACCAAGCCACCGGAAACCTGGACCCTGGCCCGTCTGATTCTCAGCGAAGTGCGAGTTAAAGACGCAGACTTTCGCCTGCAAAGTTTCGACCTGCGAGATTTTTCCCTAGGCAATGCCTCACCTTTCAAGGCCCAACTGGTTTTCCTTGAAGCTCCAGAACCCAGCAAAGTCAGACCCGGCTCACAGCCAGTTAACATCGACGGAGAAATAATCTACCGACTGCTGCCATCCAAGATCGACGCGGAAAAAACTCTGTCAGATCTGACCCTCGTCACGGCAGACATTGAAACCGCAGTAGACGACACGCCATTGTCAGGCACCTGCCAGGGAACCCTCACCGAGGTGGACGGCAACCAGCCAAGTACCGATACCTTGAATGCCTACAGCAGCAAGCTCGACTGCACCTCGTCCGCATTCACCTTGAATTCGCTGACCTGGCCAGAGAGCAAATCCACCATAAGGCTGGCCAAAGGCCGTCTGGATGCTGAGTTGCTGGCGGAAAAAGGCAGCGTTGATATTCAAAAATTGAAAGAAACCGTCACCGTAATCAGCGCGCTTATCAACCAAGAAAACTACGCCGCTGGATGGCCAGACGTCATGCAGTACCAGCAGCTGGCAGTAAATGGCTCGCTGCAAAATGGCCGCGTTAACCTCTATGGCACCCTAGACAACCTAGCGGTAGCCATGGCGGGAACCCTAGAGCAAAGCACTGGGGAGTTGGACCTGAGCGGAGACCTGACCATTGCCGAAGCGGCGCCCGAACATCTCATCAGTGTTGGCAACGCGATCGTTGATCTACCCTTACCCTTCAACTGCCGAGGCAAAGCCAGCTCGCCAGATTGCGGTCCAGACCTGGATGCCGCGACATTCCTAGCCAAAGAGCTAGTCAAACGGCGAGTTCAAGATGAAGTGGAAAGTACCATCATCGACGAAATCCAAGACAAGCTGCCCGAAGAGTTTCGAGACGCGGCCAAACAATTGTTGCAGTTGAACCTATTCAAAGATTAGGAACACAATGATGGATGGATTGGTTCGCCAAACAGTTATTAGCCTGGTTCGAGCAACACGGGCGCAAGGATCTGCCTTGGCAAACTGATACCTCCCCCTATCGGGTTTGGATATCAGAAATCATGCTGCAGCAAACCCAGGTGGCCACGGTTATCGGCTACTACCAGCGATTTATGCAGCGCTTCCCCAACGTGACTGAGTTAGCGGCGGCTGATATCGATGAGGTGCTGCATCTTTGGACCGGCTTAGGTTACTACGCCAGAGGGCGTAATCTGCACAAGGCAGCCCAGCGTATCGTCCAAGACCACAATGGCGAGCTGCCCGAAGATCCATCCCAGCTGGAAGCACTGCCGGGCATCGGGCCCTCCACGGCTGGTGCCATCCGAGCCATTGCCATGCAGCAGCGGGGCGTCATTCTCGACGGCAACGTTAAGCGTGTGTTGGCACGTTTTCACGCCATTGCTGGTCATTACAGCCAAAGCGCCGTCATGCAAACACTGTGGCAACGGGCAGACGAACATACGCCCAACAAACGCACGGCTCAGTACACTCAAGCCATTATGGATCTGGGAGCGACCCTGTGCAGTCGCAGTAAACCGCGTTGTCAGGAGTGTCCGCTTCAAAGTCGCTGCCAAGCCCTGGCCCAGGGCCGAGTAGACGAACTGCCGAGCAAGAAAAAAGCCGCAACTAAGCCGGTGCGACAAGCGCGATTTTTCGTGCTGTCGCTTCCCGACCGACGAATCCTATTAGAGCAGCGACCGCTAACCGGGCTTTGGGGTGGGCTATGGAATCCTCCGGAACGCGCTGCTGGGGTCTCGACACAAACCTTTTTAGACAGCCAAGGTATTGATGACGATAACGTCAGTGAAATTGTCCATGGCGAGCGCTTTCGCCACACCTTCAGCCACTTTCATTTGGACATCGAACCCATCTATCTATTGCTTAAGCGCGAACCGCTGATCCTGCGCGATGCTCAGCAACGCTGGGTGGCCGTGGACAGTCTTGGAGACAGCGAAACAGCCATTGGCTTGTCTGCGGCTGCGCTAAAACTCGTCCAGCAACGCTGATCGAAATGCTACTGCGGGTTAGTATGGCCGCCGATCAGGAACAAGGAAGTTGAGATGACCCAAACTGTGCTATGCAGTCGCTACAAAAAAGAACTGCCAGCGCTTGAAAAAGCGCCCCTTCCTGGCCCCATGGGGGAGCGCCTACTCAAGGAAGTTTCGGCCAAAGCCTGGCAGGAATGGCAGACCCTGCAAACCATGCTGATCAATGAGAAGCACCTAAGCCTGATTGAGCCTGACACCCGAGCTTACCTTACTGAACAGATGTGGCGCTTCTTCGCCAATGAAGACACGGACACGCCTGAAGGCTACTCCGCACCCACAGAGAGTTGACGCTGGCCGGTGACACAGTTTTAATACGCGCCTTGCTCAGCGACACCTGAGCTATGTCCTTCGGCCAGATAGCTCAGTTGGTAGAGCAGAGGATTGAAAATCCTCGTGTCGACAGTTCGATTCTGTCTCTGGCCACCATTTTCCCTCCAGCTCGACCACGCAAGCCCTAAACATAGCAGCCGTACATCGTTGGTTTATGGCTCGAACACCTACGGTTAACAATTCTCGCCGCTGGCATTTTTGATCACTCAATGAGCAGCTATCCAGCAACGTTGACCTACCTGCAAAGACACGGCCAAAACAAAGAATAATTGCGGCATTGTCATCGAACAACACCCGTTCACCAGGAGCTCAAATTTCACATAAAGGCGACTCCCAAGTGTGTACTTTTATCGCACATTTCGAGGAGGATCGTCATGAGATCACTATATTTTTTCGCTTTATGCCTAACACTCGCCGCTTGCGGGGGCGGGGGCGGAGGCTCAAGTTCATCATCCGCTGGCAATAACACATCGTCTGGTGGCAGTTCCAATGGAGGCTCAACTCCTGCAACTAGCACGGAACTGGCAGGACGAGTTATCGACGGCTACATCTCTGGTGCAACGGTCTGTCTGGACCTCAACAACAACTTCGTGTGTGACGCGAGCGAACCATCGGCCGTTACCGGCGCTGGCGGTAGCTATACCTTTACTTACGAAGGCACCGTACCTGCAGGCACACAAATTCTTGCGGATGTTCCGGTTGGCGCTGTGGATGAAGATCTAGGTACCGTGGACAAGGCTTACAACATGCTTGCCCCGGCTGAAAATCCTGACGTGGTGACACCTTTGACTACTCTAGTGTCTCAAGAGATCTTGAGCTCTGGGGGCGAACTCACTGCAGAAGAAGCAGAGGCGGCGGTCAAAGTGTCCCTAGGTGTAGATGACAGT
>JAYOSS010000064.1:0-572 GCA_038139355.1 Gammaproteobacteria bacterium | reverse complement strand
CGTTGCTAGGCAATGACTTTATAGCTGAGGAAGATGCAGATCTAAAAGGGTCTGCTGAGGTTATCGCCGAAGCGCTGGCAGTGGCCAAAGACAGCTTAAGCAACGATGCCGTGGCCTCAGCGGAACTTTCCACCGCTGATATCGTCAAAGCCGCAATTAAAACCGTTAAAGATACTGTGGTCACTGAGTTGATCGTCAACGGTAAAGCAACGGTTGCTGCAAGCGACGTAGCGGCTAAGGTCACCACTGTTGTAAGCGGACAAGTGCAGAACATTGTCGCGGCTACCAAAGCTGGCGACGGCACCGTCGTGAGCCTAGTTGACGAGTTCAAAAGCGGCAACTTCGCCATCGTATACAACGGTTACGAATCCATTGACTCAAATTCCGACGGCGAGATCGACGAAACTGAGGCAAACGATTACGTAGAAGGCTTGGTCATGGAGCTGGTTTACATCCCTGACGCAACCGAGGGTACATTGGTAAAGGTCGACTCTTTAGTCACCTCGGCCATGCTAACTAGCATCGACAACGCGATTCCTAGCTGGTATCGGGTAAAGAACTATGACGAAGAC
>JAYOSS010000063.1:0-12511 GCA_038139355.1 Gammaproteobacteria bacterium | reverse complement strand
GCCGCCCCAGATTAATTTGCTGCCTTGGCGAGGGGCACGGCTGCAAGAACTGCGACGGCAATTTATTCGGCACAGTGCCGTTCTGGCCGGTGGGTTGCTGCTGATGGCGTTAGCCGGTGGCAGCGCTGTGCAGCACAGGTTGAACCAACAGCGAGCAAAACTACAGGCGGTTGAGGCCACATACCAGCAGTCGCAAAAAACGCGTCAGCGCAATGAGCAACTGCGGGTTTTATTTCAACGCCAGAGCGCGGCGCTAGACCAGCTTTCTCAATATGGC
The DNA here is from genome assembly GCA_038139355.1 of Gammaproteobacteria bacterium. Lineage (GTDB taxonomy): Bacteria > Pseudomonadota > Gammaproteobacteria > Pseudomonadales > Azotimanducaceae > UBA4421. The sequence continues at coordinate 12,234 of JAYOSS010000063.1, read as the reverse complement.
AGATATGGCCATTGGCAGCTCCACAACGCGCTGGCGCTATTAGCGTTGATTCCGGATTGTGTTGAGATCCAGAAAATTCAGCTTTCTGATGCGACGGTAACACTGTCTGGGTTTGCCGCAGATCAAGAGCTTTTGTTGGGAATGCCGGAACGGGTCTTTGCTGGTTTGCGCGGTGACAGCCAGCGATCGATTGGATCTTGGCCAGTGTTGCTAACCGGAACCGAGGTGGAGCCACATCTGTCGGCTTCGGCTTCGGCTTCGGCTTCGGCTTCGGCTGCTGCGGGCAGTTTCCAGTTGCGCGTGCCCTTTGTTCGCTCCTTGGATGAACCGCCTATGCAACGTGCAAAGCGGGCAGTCGCCGATGAATGACTTTGTTAGCAGCTTGCGCAGCAGACTGACGGTATTGCTGGGTCAGCTGGCTACCCAGAGCGATCCAGCACGTTGGTTCGCGATCTGCCTAGTGGCCAGCTTGCCGGGGCTGTTGGCTCTGTGCTTGTGGGTGGTGCCTGTGTGGCAAAAACATCAAGAGCAGACGAGGTTGCTTGCCGAGCTAGACCTGAAAACCCCAGCGGGAGCAGGGGTGGAGACGCAACAAAGTGTGAGCCATGTTCAGCGCTGGCAGGCTGTACTGAGAAAATTCCCGCTTTGGCAATCAGAGCAAGATTGGCTGCGGGCGTTGGTGGATCTGGCCGCTGGCCTAAAAGTTACCACGCACCGGCTGGACCCAAGTGGAGCTCGTCGTCGAGACAAGTCGCAAATTATCGACGCAGTCAACCTGGCACCCCCAGAGCGCACGTCCTCTGTGCTGCTGGAGCAACGGGGTTATGTATGGCATATGTCCGGTCGGGCAAGAGATATAAGCCGTCTATTACGGCAATTGACGCTGGGAGCGGTGTGGATTGATGAATTGACCATTATCACTCGTTCATCGTCCAACGATTCCTCGAATCCCCATCCGGTTTCTGCAGGCAAAAAATCCAGAGGGACTTTCCCAACAACGCTCAGCGCGGTTTTGACCTTCCGCCAAAGCGGCCGAGTGAACAGCGATGGGGCTGCATTTGCAGGACCTAAAGCGCATAAAGCCTTTGCTGAGGCAGAGCCCTTACCCTGGCCCCAGCCAATCGACGGCCACAATGACTCCAATTGGCTCCATCGAATGGCTGCTTCCCCAAGGGTTAGCTGCCAGCCCCCGGCGTCCTTTAAACCCCCGGACCCAGAAGTGCGTCGCGTATTTATTTCTCAGCCTTTGGACGCTGTGCGGTTGGCAGGTGTGATCGAACGCATAGACGCTGCAGGCGACAGGTCCCTTCGAGCGGTTTTTGTGGACGCCCAGGGCGCATTGGCGGTGGCGGCGCCCAATGCCCGAGTTTCTGCACAGGAGTTTTTGCTGTTAGAGCTGAATAGGCGTCGCGCGGTTCTGCATTCTGAGGAGCACGGAGTCGCCGTTCTAACCTTGGAGCCAAAGCTGCACCCGGATGCCAGCCTTGGCCATCAATCCATTGTGGGAGGGGGTTCAACCGATGCTCTGCCCATAGTGGTGGATAAGACCCTTGCCATTGGCAGCTGACAGGCCCATGGGCAAGGGGTTCTGGCTAGCCGGGCAAGCACGCGGTTGGCCCGCAGGTTACTGGTGCATAGTGAGGGCTAAGGCAAGCGTCGGGCTTTGCATGCTGATTGCCCTGGTTGGCTTCACCGGCGCCACAAATGCCGCCAACCCGAGCCCAACCCCCAGCATCGACCCCGACTCTGACATTGTCGTTGGCGAAAATCTTAGCGCCTCAAGGAGTGCGGTCGCGGCTCCAGACGCTGGCGCCGGGCTTAAGGTGACCCTCCAGCTGCAAGATGCAGATATCCCCGACCTGCTTCAGCTTTTGGCTCATCAACAAGGAATCAGTGTGCTGATCAGCCACGAGGTGTCTGGCACGCTAACCATCAATCTGGTGGACGTCGGCTGGCAAGACGCTTGGAGCACGGTTTTGCAGGCTGCGGGTTTGGGTGAGCGTCTTTCTCAAGGGGTACGCTATGTGGCACCGGCTCAGGCCATTGCAGAGCGAGAAACCCAGTCCCTAAGTAGTGCTAAAACCGTCGAGCAGTTAGCGCCGTTGCATACGGATGTGCTGCGGATTCGATACGCCAGAGCCAATCACATCCTCAAGCATCTCAAGTCAGGTCAGGTGGGCCTGTCAGAGCGCGGCCAGGTATTTGTGGATGAGCGTTTAAATGCGCTGATCATTCAGGATCTACCTGCCCGGGTGGCAGCGGTGTCGCACCTAGTCAGGTTGCTGGATATTCCGTTGTCTCAGGTCGCCATTGAAGCCCGAATTGTTACTGCCAGTGACAGCCTCAATCGTCAGCTGGGTATTGCCTGGCGGGCCGCTTTTGATTCAGAGACAGCCCACGGCGATGATGCAGGAGCTGAGCCCACAAGCATCAATTCCCTAGTGGCTACTACCGACTTAACGACACCCCTGCCGGCGTCCACACTGGCTTTGGGGATACTGCGGCCTGGCGTTGCTATTGATGCACAGCTGTCATTTTTGGTTGAGCAAGGTCAGGCCCGTATCTTGGCGAAACCGAAAATTCTCACCATTGATCAATCCCTGGCGTCTATTCAATCCGGCGTGCAAATTCCTTATCAAGAAACCAGTCGCAGCGGCGCCACCTCTACCTCTTTTAAAGACGCGGTGCTGTCGTTGCATGTGCGTCCCCAGATCACGCCAGATAACAACATCATGCTGAGCCTGAACGTTAAGCAGGATACCATCGGTCAGATATTCAACGGCGTACCCTCCATCAATACCAACGAGATGCAAACCAATGTTCTGGTTGGCAACGGTCAAACCCTAGTACTTGGTGGCATCTTGCAGGAGGACGCAAACAACGCTGAGCGCAAAACGCCGATCCTAGGTGACCTGCCGGTGCTCGGACGATTGTTTCGTCGCAAGATCACACGCAAAGATCAACAAGAGCTGTTGGTGTTTATCACCCCAACCTTAGTACCCCAGAGAGAAGCCCCGGGCGGCGGTGAGAGAAGAGATCTGGGAGAAGGTGAGGTAAGCCGAGAGGGTGAGGGTAACCAAGAGGGAGAAGCTAACGGAGAAAGAGAAGGTAGCGGAGAGGGTGATGGTGAGGGAGAAGGCAAAACCGACCACGGGTTAAAGCAGAGAGAACGAGAGCCCGCTGATCCTCCCGCTCTCCCAGCCCCAGAAGATTAGGCAGTCCGGTATTCTGCTGCGGGCATTTATTGACCTTAGTTCTTCGCCCCCCCGGAACCATGCTTTACACTGGGCTCATGACGGTGCAAAACATATTTCTAGTTGGCTTGATGGCTGTGGGTAAAAGCACCGTAGGACGTCAGTTAGCAGAAAACTTGGGCATGCCCTTTTTTGATGCTGATCAGGAAATCGAGCGCCGGGCCGGGGCAGAGATTTCCTGGATCTTTGATGTTGAAGGCGAAGCGGGGTTTCGCGAACGTGAGGCTGCCGTTATTGATGAGCTAACCCAACAGCGAGGCATTGTGCTGGCAACCGGCGGTGGCGCGGTACTGCGGCCAGACAATCGACGCCATCTTGCCGCCCGAGGCACGGTGTTTTACCTGGATAGCCCGGTAGAAAAACTCGTCGCTCGCACCCGGCGTGATAGTAAGCGGCCGCTGCTGCAAAACGGCGACCCGGAGAAAATTCTGCGGGAGCTAAAACAAGCGCGGGGTCCGCTGTATGCAGAGATCGCCGATCATCGGGTGATGACGGATCATCGCGGGGCCGGTGCGGTCACTCGAAAGATCTTAAAATTGCTGGAACAAGAGAAGAAAAAAATGACCGGGTCTAAGCCATGACAAAAACCGCAATACCGGCAATGAATGGAGAAACTCTGACCGTTGATCTGGGTGAGCGAAGCTACCCGATTTACGTGGGCGATTTGGGAATGTCCGATCCCCAGCGATTAGCGGCGGTGCTGCAGCCTTTTATAGCTGGTCAACAGGTAGCGGTGGTGACTAACGAAACCGTGGCGCCCCTGTATTTGCAGGCCCTGCTCGATGCCCTGGGTCAGCGGCAAATTGATGTCTACCAGTTGCCAGACGGCGAAGAACACAAAACCCTAGAAAATTACCAAGCGGTCACCACATTTTTGTTGGAGGCCAGGCACAACCGCAGCACTTGCTTGATCGCCCTGGGTGGTGGTGTGGTGGGGGACCTTTGCGGATTTGTTGCCGCGACATTTCAGCGTGGCGTGGATTTCATTCAGGTGCCAACCACATTGCTGGCTCAAGTGGATTCTTCCGTTGGGGGTAAAACTGCGGTCAATCACCCGGCAGGCAAAAACATGATCGGCGCGTTTTATCAGCCCAAAGCGGTGCTGGCGGACACGACGGTCTTGAAAACCTTGCCCGATCGAGAGTACGCGGCAGGGCTGGCCGAGGTGATCAAATACGGCGTCATTGATGACTATGACTTTTTTGTTTGGCTGGAAGCCAACGTTCAGGGTCTGAAAGACCGTTCACCTAGCGTGCTGCAGCACGTGATTTTGCGCTCCTGTGCCAGTAAGGCCAAGGTGGTCAGTGAAGATGAACGCGAGTCGGGTCGGCGCGCGATTTTGAATTTTGGTCATACCTTTGGCCACGCCATTGAAAAGCTGGCCGGATATGGCCAGTGGCTGCACGGTGAAGCCGTGGCCATCGGCATGGTCATGGCCGCAGAGCTATCGGTTAGGCACTGTGGATTGGCAGCCGAGGATGCGCGGCGACTGGTAATGCTGCTCAGAAATTTGGGACTCCCCACAGACCTTGGCGATAGCCCCCTTGTTGTTGATGACATGATCGAAGCCATGGGCATGGATAAAAAGGTCAGTGATGGACGCTTAAAGTTTGTGTTGGCTCGAAGCCTTGGCGACGTTTGGGTGAGCGATGATGTCCCGCTGGCAACCCTGCAAGCCCTGCTCCGCGAGCAGCTAGCGTGACCTTGAGCCGGCGAGTTCGGCCATTGGGTCAGATGGTGTTGCTCTTGGCGGGTTTGCTGTGGACCGGAGTTGCCAGTCACGCTGAGTCTGCGCCGGCAAAGGCCATGCCCGAGCAGTCTGAGGTTTATGCCGCCGAATGGTTGATCAGACAGTCGAGCGATCAATACACCCTACAGCTGCTCACGGTTTCGTCAGCCCGTGCCATCGACGAAGCCGCTAAGGCGATGTTTAGTGAAACCAATCAAGTCCAGGGCGAGCTAGCGACCTTTCGCTATCAAAGGGGCGACACCCTGCTGTATGTGCTTACCTTCGGCGTCTTTGATTCGGCTGAAGAGGCAGCAGAAGCACAGAACAGACTTCGGTTAACCAACATGGACCCGGCTCAGGCATGGATCCGATCTTTAGGTGATATAAAGCAGAGCATTCGTACAACTCTGCAGCACTGAAGCTGTTGGGTTAGGAGGGTGGGGCCCAGCGATGCATCTTAGTGCTAAATCATCCGGCAGTTATGGCGACTGCTTCTGTTTCTTATCGGCGCCTCACTTTTATGGGCAAGGCGCAGCAGCTCGTCTAAAACCGCCCCGAAACCGGTGGCACACCGTTATGGCAGTTCTGTGGCGCCCATCAGGTGCCGATCAATCTCACGGGCGGCTTCCCGGCCCTCATTGATGGCACGTACCACCAGAGACTGTCCACGGCGGCAGTCGCCGGCAACAAAGACGTTGTCCACATTGCTTTTGTAGTTGCCATAGTCTGCTTTGAAATTGGAGCGTTCGTCGTAGTCCAAGCCCAAAGCGTCCGAGGCGGCATGCTCGGGTCCTAAGAAGCCCATGGCCAAAAAGACCAGGTCTGCAGGCCAATCTTTTTCCGTGCCGGGCACGTTTTCGAATTTGCCGTCTTTCATTTCAACTTCAACGGTACGCACACCGGTAAGCTCGCCCTGCTCGTTCCCTAAGAAACACAGGGAAGAAACGGAATAGACTCGAGGATCTTCCCCTTGAACTTCCGTTGCTTCCTCGTGGCCATAGTCCACGCGGAAAATCTTCGGCCAGGTCGGCCACGGATTGTTGGCTTCGCGGCTTTCAGGTGGTTTGGGGAATAGCTCAAAGTTCACCAAGCTTTTGCAGCCGTGGCGCAGGGAGGTGCCAATGCAGTCTGTGCCGGTATCGCCACCACCGATAACGATGACGTCTTTATCCTTGGCAGAGATGTAGTTGCCATCGGTTAACTCTGAATCCAGCAGGCTCTTGGTATTTGCGCTAAGGAAGTCCATAGCGAAGTGCACGCCTTTAAACTCCCGACCTTCGATGGGCAAATCTCGAGGTACCGTGGCGCCGGTGGTCAATAGAACCACATCGTGCTGTTCGCGCAGCTCGGTGACGTTGAGGCTATCGTTGCTGCCATCGCCAACCGATGTGCCGGTGATAAAGGTAATACCCGCTTCGCGCAGCAGATTTACCCGGCGCTCAACCACATCTTCCTTGCCGAGCTTCATGTTCGGAATGCCATACATCAGCAGCCCGCCGACGCGATCCGCACGTTCATAAACCGTCACGGTATGGCCAACCCGATTAAGTTGGTCGGCTGCGGCCAGTCCCGCTGGCCCGGAACCAACGATGGCAACGGTTTTGCCAGTTCGGCTGGAAGGCGTATTGGGTGTCACCCATCCTTCTTCAAAGCCGCGATCGATAATGGCCATCTCGATGTTTTTGATGGTGACCGCAGGATCGGTGATTCCTAGCACGCAGGAACCTTCGCAGGGTGCTGGGCAAACCCGGCCGGTGAATTCAGGAAAATTGTTGGTTTTTTGCAGGCGATCTAAAGCCTCACGCCACTGCTCACGAAAAACCAGGTCGTTAAATTCTGGAATCAGGTTGTGAATTGGGCAGCCGTCTTCGGATTGGCAAAAGGGCACGCCGCAATCCATGCACCGGGCGCTTTGAGTGCTCAGGCGCTGAATGTCATGGTTGGTATAAATCTCGTTGAAATCCAGCAGGCGCTCCTTAGCTGGCCGGTAGGGGGCAGCTTGGCGCGGAAATTCCATGAAACCTGTGGGTTTACCCATATCGTCTTACTCTTACGCTCTTTATTTTTTGCTGATGCTCTTTTTATCTGCCAGCTATTCATCTGCCGACTATCGGCAGATGTGCGGTTTAACCCGCGCTGACCTGCTCCTGGCGTTGTTGCAGTACTCGCTTGTAGTCCCGAGGCATGACTTTTACGAACTCAGAAACGCTTTGCTCCCAATTCGCCAGCACGTTGGCCGCAACGGCAGATTCGGTGAAGGCCAAATGGTTTTCGATCAGCGTTTTCAGTTCGACGAGGTCAGCATCGGTCTCTACCGGGTCTAGATCCACCATCTCTGCGTTGCAGTTAGCGCTAAAGCGCTGTTGCGGATCCCATACGTAAGCAATGCCGCCGCTCATGCCTGCGGCGAAGTTACGTCCGGTCGTACCCAAAATCACGACTCTGCCGCCGGTCATGTATTCGCAGCCGTGGTCGCCCACGCCTTCCACAACGGCGCTGGCGCCGCTGTTACGGACACAAAAACGCTCGGCCGCAATACCGCGGAAATAAGCCTCGCCGGACGTGGCGCCATATAGAGCCACGTTACCCAGCAGGATATTGTCTTCGGCAGCGAAACGACTGTTCTTGGGTGGGTAGACAATGACCCGTCCCCCCGACAATCCCTTGCCGACAAAATCGTTGGCGTCACCTTCCACTTCCAGCGTTACGCCTTTGGCGAGGAAACATCCCAGACTCTGGCCTGCACTGCCGTTGAACTTAAAGTGCAAGGTGCCTTCGGGAAGCATTTGCGGGCCAACCCGGTTAATGATCTGATTCGACAGCATGGCGCCAACCACACGGTTGGTGTTGATGATGGGCAGTTCTGCCCGAACCTGTTCACCCTTCGCCAGTGCAGGCTCTGCCAGTTCAATCAACTGGTTGTCCAGGGCACGGTCTAACTGGTGATCCTGATCATGAATGGCATAGCTGCCCAGGAATTCATCGGGAATTTCTGGTTGCGCCAAAATCGCTGTTAAGTCGATACCGGCGGATTTCCAGTGGGCTATGGCACTGTCCGTTTTCAGCAGGTCCGCCCGGCCGATCATTTCGTTGACGGAGCGCAAGCCCAACGACGCCATGATTTGACGCAATTCTTTAGCAACCATGAATAGGTAGTTCACAACGTGCTCTGGCTCACCGTTGAACTTTTTGCGCAGCTCTGGGTCTTGGGTGGCAATGCCTACTGGGCAAGTGTTCAGATGGCATTTGCGCATCATGATGCAGCCTAGAGCGATCAGCGGGGCAGTGGCAAAGCCGTACTCTTCAGCGCCTAACAACGCAGCGATGGCGACATCCCGACCGGTTTTGATTTGGCCGTCTGTCTGCAAAACCACGCGTGATCGCAGGTTGTTCATCACCAGCGTTTGGTGAGTCTCTGCAATGCCAAGCTCCCAGGGTACGCCCGCGTGCTTAATGGAGGTCAGCGGTGACGCTCCGGTGCCGCCAGAATCGCCGGCGATGACGATATGATCCGCCCGCGCCTTGGTAACCCCGGCTGCAACAGTGCCTACACCAATTTCGGCACCCAGCTTGACGCTGATGCGCGCTTTTGGATTAGCGTTCTTCAAGTCGTGAATCAGCTGAGCCATGTCCTCGATAGAGTAGATATCGTGGTGAGGCGGCGGGCTGATCAGGCCCACTCCCGGTGTGGAGTGGCGCAGGCTGGCAATGTAGTCATCGACCTTGCCGCCGGGCAGTTCTCCGCCTTCGCCGGGCTTCGCGCCTTGAATGATCTTGATCTGCAACTCGTCTGCGTTGCTTAGGTAATTGATGGTGACGCCAAAGCGACCACTGGCAACCTGCTTGATCGCTGAACGCTTAGAGTCGCCATTGTCCATGGGGATAAATCGCTTCGCGTCCTCGCCACCCTCACCGGTGTTGGATTTGCCGCCCATTCGGTTCATGGCAATGGCCAAGGATTCGTGGGCTTCAGCGCTGATGGAGCCAAAGCTCATGGCGCCGGTGGCGAAGCGTTTGACGATTTCGCTGGCAGGCTCAACCTCATCCAGATCAATGCCGTCGGCTGGATAGTTGAAGTCCAGGAGGCCGCGCAAGGTTGCTTTGCGGGTATTGTCCTCGTTGACTTGCTGAGCGAAGGACCAATAAGCGTCTTCACTGTTGGTGCGCGCGGCGGCCTGCAGGGCGGCCACAGACTTGGGGTCCCACATATGGGTATCGCCGTTTCGGCGCCAGTGGAAGTCACCCGGGTTGGGTAGCACGCTGACCGTTGACTGCTCGCGCTGAGGATAGCCAATGGCGTGTCGCCGCTGCATTTCTTCAGCGAGCACGTTCATCGATACCCCTTCTACTCGGCTGGCAGTGCCGATAAAGGACTGTTGAATTACATCGGCAGCGAGACCCACAGCCTCAAAAATCTGTGCACCTTTATATGACTGGAGGGTAGAAATACCCATTTTGGCCATGACCTTGAGCATGCCCTTAGCCACCGCTTTCTTGTAGTTACGAACCACATCTTCTGGGGTCGTCACATCGCTGACGCCGTCAAACGCGCCTTTTTCTTGGGCGTCCCAGAGAGCTTCAAACGCCAGGTAGGGGTTAATCGCGTCGGCGCCATAACCCACCAACAAGCAATGGTGATGAACTTCTCGGGCCTCGCCAGTTTCAACGATCAGTCCGATTTGGCTGCGCTCGGCTTTGCTGACTAGCGCGTGGTGCACACTGCCAACGGCCAATAAGGAACTCATGGCAACTCGATCCGTGCCCAACGCGCGGTCGCTAAGCACGACCAAGCTGTAGCCATCGGCAATGGCTTGGCTGGCTTCGCTGTTGATACGCGATAACGCCTCTTTGAGTCCTGCCTCGCCAGAGTTAGCTGGGTAGGTGATGTCGATAGTGGCGGTTCGCCAACCACGATGATCCATGGCGCATATGGATGCCAGCTCATCGTTGGTGAGAATCGGATGAGGTGCACGCAAACGATGGGCATTCTTGGCTTCGGTTTGCAGCAGGTTTTGTTCCGGCCCGATATAGCACTCCAGCGCCATAATCACTTCTTCTCGGATCGAATCGATAGGCGGGTTCGTTACCTGGGCGAAACGCTGTTTAAAGTAGTCGTACAGCATGCGCGGCTTGTCGGACATAACTGCCAAAGCGGCGTCGTTACCCATGGATCCCAGGGGGTCGCGCAACTCTTTGATCATGGGCAGCAGCATGAACTGCATGGTTTCTTGGGTGTAGCCAAAGGCCTGCATGCGCGGTGTCAGCGTGACATGGTTTAAGGCTTTGCCAGGCACCTGAGCCAGATCTGCCATTTCAATGCGCTGTTCGCGCACCCACTTTTCGTAGGGGCGGCGGCTGGCCAAGTCGGTCTTGAGCTCTTCGTCCGGGATCATTCGTCCCTGTTCGAAATCGATCAGGAAAATACGACCCGGTTGCAGGCGTCCTTTTTCGACGACCTTGGCGGGGTCCACGGGCACTACGCCCACTTCCGACGCCATGATGCAGATATCGTCATCGGTAATGTAGTAGCGCGATGGGCGCAGGCCGTTGCGGTCCAAGACCGCGCCGATGCAGGAGCCGTCAGAGAAGGCGATGGAAGCAGGGCCGTCCCAGGGTTCGATGAGGCACGAATGGTATTCGTAGAAGGCTTTTTTCTCAGCAGACATGTCCGTGTGCTGTTGCCAGGCCTCTGGAATCATCATAAGCAGCGCTTCTGGCAGGGATCGGCCAGACATCAGCAAGAATTCCAGCACGTTGTCGAAGGTGCCAGAGTCTGAGCAATCGGGTTCTACGATGGGGAAGAGCTTCTTAATGTCCTCACCAAAATACTCCGAAGCCACGGTGCCTTCCCGAGCATTCATGGCATTGATGTTGCCTAGCAGGGTATTGATTTCGCCGTTGTGGCTCATGAAACGGCTGGGCTGAGCGCGATCCCAAGACGGGAACGTATTGGTGCTAAACCGCGAGTGCACCATCGCCATGTGACTTTCGTAGCCGGGATTGGTCAGGTCTGGGTAGAAAGGAAACAGCTGATCAGGCGTCAGCATGCCCTTATAAATAATGACGTTGGTGGACAGCGAGCACATATAGAACAGGTGAGCCTGTTCCACCGATTCGTCAGCCCGGACCAGATGGGCGCTGTGTTTACGAATGGTGTAAAGCTTGCGCTCAAAGGATTCGTTTTCCATGCCACCGATAGCGCCCTTGCCGACAAAGAGCTGCTCAAAGGCAGGCATGGCTGCACGTGCAGCTTTTCCCACGTCCGCGGTGTCGGGGTTGGTGGGCAAGTCTCGCCAGCCAATCAGGGTTTGGCCAGCGTCTTCTATCGCTTGTTCGATGATGCCTTTACAAGTGGCGCGTTGGGCGGGGTCGGTGGGTAAAAAGATATTGCCGACGCCATATTCACCGGGGTTGGGCAGACTGCGACCGAATAACTCTTGAGCCAGGCCGTTGAAGAACTGGTGTGGCATGCCGGTCATGATGCCAGCGCCATCGCCGGTATTTTTTTCATAGCCCACGCCGCCGCGATGCTCCATGCAGCAGTTCATGGCAAAGGCGTCTTGTAGAATCTTGTGGCTGGGACGACCTTTAATGTCGCAGACAAACCCAACGCCACAACCGTCTTTTTCGTTGTTGGGGTCGTACAGCCCGCGCTTTTGAGGGAAATTTCCGTTAAATGTCAGCGTCATAAATGGTCTCAGTTAGTCTTGGTCGGAACTTTTTTCAGTTCCGACAGGCCCCGGGGTCGGCTCACCAATCAGGGCATCGTCAGGCCGCTGGGGGGTGGTAAGCTTCGCACACCGATTCGAGGGGGCACGGTGCCTTGACTGCACGAAGAACGTGCAATCAGGGCGCATAATTACAATTTGGTTTGACAGATGCCGTTAATACAGATGATCTGTCTGTCAGCGTCGATTGGGGGTATTCCAACCGGCCGGCAACATTCTCAAAAATGTACTGTGGAATCAAGCCTGTGATGGCTTTTGTCGAAGGAACGATAGGGCTGGTTTCGCCTGCAATGGCGTCCTTTTAGGGGTGCAAAACCAAGGAATTTCATGAATGCGCAGTGGTCACCGCCTTGGCGGCAGTATGAAAACGCGGTAGTGCACGTCGTGTTACTGGACGCTCGCCCCAACGGTCCTCAAGTTTGTTTGCAACAGCGTCAGCGCACTCCGGTTATGGCTGGGGTCTGGGCCTATCCCGGCGGCGGCATTCTGCCCGGCGAAACCCCAGTTATGGCGGCTTGTCGAG
>JAYOSS010000062.1:0-12529 GCA_038139355.1 Gammaproteobacteria bacterium | reverse complement strand
AGGTTCCTGTACTCGTAGCAGTGGCAGTTGTTCCTGTACTCGTAGCAGTGGTAGTTGTCGTCGTCGTAGTTGTCGGCGGCACCGTAGTATCGGGCCGAGATGGAGGGCTTGCACTGGGCCCATCATCATTGGCTTCTACTATGATTGCTACTCCCAACACACCAAGGGCTACAGCTGTACCAACACCAATTCCCCCAGATGCGCCTGCTCCCTCCTTGGCCCCCTCCTTGGCCCCCTCTTCAGCCAGAGCTGCCGGTGACCCGATCACCGCCAAGCCAATCGCAAGTGCGCTGATTAATTTTTTTATGACTTTCATGCTAATTCCTCTTTTTGTCTGCCTTGCTTTGTCTGCCTTGCTTTGTCTGCCCTGTTGTTCGCCGCTATTTTTTGCTCACGTTCTAGGTATCCCGACACGAATAAAAATAGAGATTGCTGGCGCATTCAGAGTCGTGATCGAGTTAACACAACACAACGCCTAAATGTGCAGACGGAATATCCCTCGTAACTGCTACTTCGCGCGCCGACAGCTGCCCGGACTTCATTTAGTGACATAGTTTTCTGGATCGCCAGAAACGCAATCACCACGAAACGGAGTACTGCCAACCGCGGGGGCATTTATAGCGATGGAGTCCAGGAGATCCGCTCAAGATCCGACAAGCTGTGCAAATTAATAGACGAGCGGTAGCGTGGGAGAAATCAATAGGAACGAAATAGGATCGGGTCTGGCGAAATGCCATCCGCCAGAGTCCCGTTTTTTAGCAGAAATTAAGCTTCAGTGAGCATACTGAGCTGGATTCGCCAGCATGTAGGCTGCTCCATGCACATCGTTGATCGCCGCATGTTCACCAAACAGGCGCTGTTTTTGGCCGCCGTAGTTTTCGCGATGAGCCGCCAAGGGAGCCAATTGAGCCGCTCGTTCCTGTGCTGATGCCAACAACGTTTCTACGTCACATGCCTGTTCCACAAAACCGGCGGCATGGGCAGCGGTGCCGGTCCAGCGCTTTGCCAGCTGCACGGTTTCAAAGAACACAGATGCAGGCAATTTGTGCTTGAACAAAGCCAGCTCTGGACTTGGAATCGTCAGCCCGATTTGCAGCTCGTTGGCACACATAAATCCCCGATCCGCGCGCATGAAGCGCACGTCATGACACAGTGCGGCCATAAATCCAGCACCAAATGCATGACCATTCACTGCACAAATCGTGGGCATAGGGAAAGTCATGATTCGGCCCATTAACGCCATGAATTCAGGACCAAAGGCGTCCCGATCTCCGGCTTCAGGATGCCCCTGAGGGTCTTGCACCCAATCCAAATCTAGACCGTTGGAAAAGAACTTGTCGCTGGCGGATGTAGTCACCAATGCGGCGGGCCCAGTGGATGCCTCGACTTCGTCCAGAGCCGCACTGACCGCGCGCACAAAGGTCGTATTCCAGCGGTTTTCGCCGGCCTTCCAGGTCATGGTAAAAACGTCGCCTTGACGATCCAGATCTATCATTCTTCCCCCCAGGTTTTGAGTAATGGTTAGGCTCAGTGTGGCGAGGTTTGTTCACGGGCGCAATTGCCAAGACTTGTGGCGCCCTGGCTGACAGCTCGCCAAGGCCCGGCTTTCAAGGCACACTTGGGGCCATTCCAGCGCTTCAAATGCTGGCTAAAATCACTTTCTCAGACCACAGGAGTAGGCTGCATGAGTCGGTCAGAGCACCCACTACAACAGTTACCAACCGAACACTCCGATGTTTCATTATTGGAAGGCTTGGCCACGACTCGGGCGATCCGTCGGTATCAAGATGAGCCCATTCAAGAAGCCCACCTGAGAGACATGCTGTTTGCAGCCACACGAGCGCCCAGTGGCTCTAATCGCCAACCGTTTCGATTTATGGTGCTGACACCGGGCGCCCCGGCCAGCAAACCCAAAAGCCTTATCGCCCAAGCGGCGCAAAAGATCTGGGCACAAAAACAACAAAACGACGGTTACGACCAAGGCTCTGGAGCTGACCCGGATTCACCCAAATCCCGAATGGCCAGAACCATGCGTGGCTACGTGCAGGGTTTCGCCCAGGTTCCTGCGTTAATTCTGCCTTGTCTGGTTCGCTACCGGGCTCCCGATCCCATGGAAGGCGCTTCGGTTTATCCTGCGGTACAAAACTTGTTGCTAGCGGCCAGGGGGCTGGGTTACGGCGGCGTCATCACCGGTTTCCACAAACCCGTGGAAACCGAACTCAAAGCTTTATTGGATATTCCGGAAGAGGTGTTTATCGCCTGCACCGTGACCATGGGTAAGCCCCAGGGTCGGCATGGCCCCGTGCGTCGCCGCCCTATGCAGGAATTGGTTTTTGCGGACAGTTGGAACCAAAGCGCTCAATGGGCCATTGACCCGCCGGGCACCCGTTATACCAGCGCTGGACCTCCGGCACGGGACAAAAAATAAACTCAAGCTTGCCAACAAACTAGGAGCCGCCATGCTGACCATTTATCACGTTCCCGGGACTCGGGGTGTCCGAGCCATCTGGCTATGTGAAGAGTTGAACATTCCTTATCAACTGGAACAGGTGGATTTCAGCCCTGAATTTCGTAATAGCGCCGAATGGCGTGCGATGAACCCGGTAGGAAAGGTGCCGGCAATGACCGATAGCGAACATCCAGACTTTGTCATGTTCGAGTCCGGAGCCATGGTGCAATATGTCTTGGATCGATACGGCGAAGGCCGGCTACAGCCAACGCCGGGCACGGCTGAGCACGGCCTATATTTGCAGTGGAGCTGGTTCGCCGAAGCAACCTTCGCCCGACCTCTAGGCGAAATCGTCAATCACGGACGAGCCTTTCCCGGTGACCGGCGTATTGAACCCGTGATTGCAGAGATGCAGGCCCGGGGCCGTCTGTGCGCTGAAGCGGTAGGTGCGGCTATCGGCGATCAACAATACATCTTGGGTGAGTCCTTTAGCGCCGCCGATATTATGCTGGGCTATACCCTCATGTTGGCTGGGCGTTTTCTGCCCGAGGGCTTGCCAGCTACAGTGGCCCCCTACTGGCAGAAGCTATCCGCTCGGCCAGCCTTCAAAAAATCCGTGAGCTAGACCCATGCACAGTGAACCAACCCAAGAGCTCAAACAGAGCCGCCAACGCAACGCGACCAATTTGAGTTCTACGCCTGCACATTGGATGCCTTTTACGGCGAATCGCCAATTCCACAAAGACCCAAGGGTCATTGTGGCTGCAGAGCAAAATCACTTTATCAGTGAGGATGGGCGCAGGGTGTTTGATTCTTTGTCCGGCCTGTGGTGCTGTGGTTATGGCCACAATCGGCCAGAAATTTCTGCAGCCATCAACAATCAGCTGCATATCATGGACTATGCCCCAGCCTTTCAATACACCCACCCTGGCGCTACCGCCCTGGCTGAGCGATTAGCAGCCATCAGTCCAGGCAACTTGAACCACACGTTGTTTACCAACTCTGGTTCGGAATGTGCCGACACCTCTCTCAAGCTGGCGCGAGCCTATTGGCGCTGTAAAGGCCAACCCACCAAAACCCGATTCATTTCGCGTCACAAGGGATATCACGGTGTGAACTTCGGCGGCACCAGCCTAGGGGGCATTGGCGCCAACCGAAAACTCTTCGGACAACTTGGGGATGCAGATCATTTACCCCACACATTGCAACCCGAACTGGCCTTCACAAAAGGTCAGGCCGAAACCGGTGCAGAGCTTGCGGACCACTTAACGCAGCTGATCATGCTTCACGATGCGTCCAACATTGCTGCGGTCATCGTTGAGCCTATGTCCGGTTCCGCTGGCGTCATCGTGCCACCCAAGGGCTACCTACAGCGGCTGCGGCAAATCTGCGACGAAAACGATATTTTGCTGATCTTCGACGAAGTGATTACCGGATTTGGTCGAGTAGGAGCACCTTTTGGCGCAGATGCCTTTGGCGTTGAGCCGGATATGATGAACATCGCCAAGGGTCTGACAAATGGGGCCATACCCATGGGGGCCGTTCTAGCTTCCAGCAAAATTTACGAATGCCTTATGGCTGTGGACCAGCCCGAGCACATGATCGAGCTCCCCCATGGCTACACCTACAGCGCCCATCCGGTTGCCTGTGCTGCAGCTCTAGCTGCGCTGGATGTGTTTCAACAAGACAACATGGTTGCTCGATCCCAGGCACTGGCGCCGGTTCTAGAGGAAACCTTACACAGCCTAAAAGAGCACCCGCTGGTGACTGACGTTCGAAATTTCGGCTTGGCGGGAGCCTTGCAAATCGCCCCTCGGCACGGCGATCCGGTGGTTCGACCCTTTGAGCTTGGGATCAAATGCTGGGAACTGGGACTCTATGTAAGATGGGGCGGCGACACCCTGCAATTTGGGCCACCATTTACCGCCTCGCCAGACGATGTCCGCTCCATTGCGCCCATCGTCGCTCAGGCCTTGGACACAATCGACTGATCAGGCCCAAGCCGAACACTGCACAACGCGGTTAACCTTTGGAGAAACGAGTATGCGTTTTATTTTAGTTTTAGCGACCAGCTTTGCGCTTGTTGCCTGCGGCACCAATCAAAGCGCCGTCAATGACACCAACAACCCAGAGCAAAATACGGCAAAACTGGCAGCCGTGCTTGCCAGCCAACCCAGTGCGGCCAAGGCGCGCTTTGCTTTTCGCAATCCTGGCAAGACCCTATCGTTCTTTGGCATTGAACCAGGAATGACCGTGGTGGAAGCGCTTCCTGGCGGTGGGTGGTACAGCAAGATTTTGCTGCCCTATCTGGGTGATGAGGGCGCGCTGATCGGGGCTAACTACGCCGTCGACATGCAGCGGCTATTTGGATTTTATTCCGAAGAACAACTCAAAAAAGCAGAGACTTGGACAACGGACTGGCCCCAAAGAGCCGAGGCCTGGACCGGCAGCGCAAAACCCAGAATATCCGCGTTCGCTTTGGGAGCCATGCCCGAAGCAATGGCTGGCAGCGCCGACGCGGTGGTGTTGATTCGAGCCCTACACAATCTGGCCCGATTTGAACCACAAGGCGGATACCTGAGCCAGGCTCTAAGCGATGCTTACACGATCCTCAAACCTGGTGGCGTGCTGGGCGTCGTGCAGCACCAGATGCCCGAGGACAGACCAGATAGCTGGGCCAATGGAAGTCGTGGCTACCTCAAAAAGAGCTTTGTTATCGCCCGTCTGGAAGAAGCAGGATTTGTGTTTGAGGAAGCCTCAAGCATCAACGAAAATGCCAACGACCAGCCCCAGGATGGCGATGTGGTGTGGCGGTTGCCGCCGACCCTCAGCGGCAGCAAAAACAATCCAGAAGCCGCCGCGGCAATGCAGGCCATTGGCGAGACCAACCGCATGACCTTGCGTTTTCGCAAGCCCGTCACTCAATAGCGCGGACCCGGCAAGACGGCCCATCGTGAACCGTCTTGTCATAGAGGACTGATTACTTTGACCGAACTCAGCGCCATCTGGCTCACTGTTCAACTTGCGGCCATTACTACCGCCACGCTCATCCTCGTTGCAACGCCTCTGGCTTGGTGGCTGGCGCATACTCAGCATCCTCTGAGACCGCTGGTTGAAGCGACAACCGCCATGCCCCTGGTGATGCCGCCCACTGTTCTGGGTTTTTATCTTTTACTGCTATTTAGCCCCAACAGTGGTCTGGGCGGATCTTGGTTGGCACTGACCGGCTCAACCTTGGCCTTTTCCTTTACCGGCCTCGTACTGGCCTCGCTAATCTACTCCCTGCCCTTCATGGTCCAGCCGCTGACAGCAACCTTTGCCCAGCTAGGCCGAAAGCCGTTAGAAACTGCCGCCACTCTGGGTGCCAGTCCCTGGGAAGCATGGCGAACCACGATCTTGCCGTTAGCCCGCAGCGGTTACTTAACCGCCGCGGTGTTGACCTTTGCTCATACGGTGGGGGAATTTGGCATTGTGTTAATGGTTGGCGGCAACATTGCTGGCGAAACGCGCCTGATATCTATCGCCATCTACGAAAGCGTCGAAACGTTGAACTATCATCAAGCCCACATTTTGTCTGCAGGGCTGGTGGCGTTTTCGTTTTTGGTGCTCGTTGCCGTGTATCAATTCAACCGACAAGCCGCCCTGAGCGTAGCACCCAAAGGAACGCGCTGATGCTGAGCTTGGACATTGAGACCAAAACCGGCGACCTCGCCCTTAAGATTTGTACTGACATACCCGAGGGCGTTAGCGCCATCTTTGGTCCCAGCGGCTGTGGTAAGACCACCCTGCTACATGCCATCGCGGGACTGATCCCCTGTCAGGGATCGATTCAGTTTCACCAGCAAATTTGGCAGCGGCAACAAACCCGAGTGCCAGTACACAAACGCCAGGTAGGCTACGTTTTTCAGGACGACCGATTGTTCCCTCATCTGAGCGTTCTGGAAAACCTCCGCTATGGCTATCTGCGAGCGCAAAAGAAACAACTAGAAGTGCGTTTAAATCTGGACGACGTGATCTCGCGTTTTGATCTCACGCCGCTGCTTCAGCGCAGTCCAACAACGATTTCAGGAGGCGAATCCCGCCGCGTCAGTATCGCCAGAGCGTTGTGCGCTCAACCACAATTGCTGCTGCTGGACGAACCCCTGACCGGGTTGGACCATCAGCGTAAAGCCGAAATCCTCCCCTATTTGGCCGCCATCACCCGGGACCTAGGCATCCCGACCCTATACGTCAGTCATATCAACGATGAAATTGCGCATCTTTGTACGCATACCTTAGTGATGGCCGACGGCAACCTCGTGGACCAGGGCGACACTGCCAGCGTCCTTGGACGGCTGTGGCAAAGCTCCTCGGCTTCTCAACAAAATCTGGGGGAAAGCGGCAGCCTAGTTGAAGCGCAACTCATCGGCTTTGACCAAGAAACAGCCATGGCCACCCTGCAGCTGGATGGTCAGTCACTGAACATCATCAGCCCAACCAAACCGGCCACCGCGCACTTGCGGCTGTTTTTAGCGGCCTCGGATGTTGCCATCGCCCTTGAAAAGCCCCGACAACTGAGCATCCGCAATGCCTTGGCTGGGGTCATCAGCGATATTCGACCTCTGGACGGCACTCAGTTTGGTTTAGTTGCGGTGGATATCCATTTGGATTCCTCGGAGTTAGACAACCACAACTACGGCACCCCAAGAGCCAAGCAACGTATTGTCTCGCACATTTCTGCCGCAGCCTGCCAAGATCTCCAGCTGCGTCCGGGCACACCCATGTTTGCGTTGATCAAGAGCGCGCGGATCGCTAACCCGGCCGGATAGCGACCCTTCTAGGGGCTCCGCTAGGGATTGTTAGCGCGCCAATTGCCGTGAAAACCGTAGGGTATACGGTGATCCAGCAAGGCCTTAGCCAAAGGACCCTGTGCGAGATTTTGTGCGTCCATAATGACCAAGTGGCTGGCCCCGCGATTTGCGTCGAACACATAGGCCAGCAAAAAACCATCTCCTTCTGGCGCCTGGGCAGATCGGGGCACAAAGATCGGCTCACTGGTGGCGCAACCTTGGCCAACGTCGTACATATCCAGCTTGCCCGTATGATGATCGATACTGGCAATAACATTAAACCCACCGACTTTTTCCGACGGCTGGGTATCCCCAGCAAAATACCCGTAACGATAAGCCAGACCCGCCCGACGCTCGTCCAAACGCGGGAACTCGCAGACTAAGTCATCCAGTTGCTCAACCTGATAGCGGTCCGTTTGAGCATTCAGATCGAAAGTCCAGCGCACCAATTTCGCTAGGGCATTCTTAGGATCGCCCGGCGTGCCGTCCACTGCCGGAAATAAGGGTGCTTCTGGATACTCACAGACATCGCAAATGATCTTTCCGTCTGCGGTGCTATAGGCATTCATGGGGTGAAAGACGTAGCTGGCCTCGCCGCGAAACCATTGCAGGTCTTGTACTGACCCGTTTCTTGGCATCACCCCAATGTGCACACCTTTGTCTGGTTCCCAGGCGTATACCGGACCGCCGGCAAAAGCACGTTCTAAACTCCCGGTCAGGGGCATGATGGGAAAAATAACGTGGTCTTGAGTAACCACAAAATCGTGCACCATGGATGCATACGGCGCTTCAAAAGATTCCGTTCGCAGCAGTTCGCCAGCGCGATCAACCACGCTAAAGGTCATATGCGAGGAAATACCGCCATCGGCGTTATAGCCAAAGAACAGCATCTCGCCATTGTCCGGATCTATTTTTGGATGGGCCGTCATCGGACCAGTCAGTTTGCCGCCAAAAAAATGCGGCCCTTTGGATTCCAACGTATGGGGATCAAGCTCAAAGGGGGCATGGCCTTCTTCTAGAGCCAACAATCTGTCGCCGTGCCAAACAATATTGGTATTGGCTACCCCGTCGGTTTCCAAACCCATAACGCTTTCGTCATTATCCATGGGGTTAAAGGGATTAAACAGAGCGCGGCCGGCCTCTCGTTCCTTTTGCCACTTTTGCGTACGCACCCAGCGATTGCGATAAGACACCCGCCCGTCTTCAAGGTTAAAGGCGTGGATCATGCCGTCCCCGGCAAACCAATGATAAAACCCGCGAGGAGCAAATTGTGGGTTGGGGCCGTTACGATAGAAGCTGCCGTTCAGCTCCTTGGGCACCTCGCCTTCGATAATGAGATCGTGAACGTCGCATTCCATTTGCACAGGGGCAAAACCACCTCGCAAGTTAGGATGATTGGGAAAAGGTTGAGCCATGATTGACTCCAGCAAACTAGGGCAGCCCAGTCTACTTTAAGTCGACGCCAACAGGACAATGATCTGACCCCAAGATATGTGGCCAGATAAAGGCGTCTTTGACCCTCCGCATGCCCGATACAGAAGCATAGACATAGTCGATGCGCCAACCCACATTGGCCTCTCTGGCGCCACCGAATTGCCGCCACCAGGTGTAATGATCCGGCGCGTCGGGATGCAGCGCCCGGAAAGTGTCGATCCAACCATCGGCCTGAATGTCTGTTAACACCTGTCGTTCTTCGTCAAGAAAGCCACTGGATTTGCGATTGCCCTTGGGCCGGGCGAGATCGATTTCCTGATGAGCGGTATTAAAGTCCCCGAGCACATAAACCCTACCCCGGCGCCGCAGCTCACTCACTCGATCGAATACAGCCTTATAGAAATCCAGTTTGTAGGGCACACGGGAATTATCTCGGTCCTTGCCATTACCCTTTGGAAAATAAACGCTGGCGATGGCCATGCGGCCAAAATAAGCCACGATAAATCTACCCTCGTCATCGAAGCGGGGATCCCCAAGACTGGTTTCCACCTTGCTCGGCGCCACTCGACTAAGAATGGCTACCCCACTGTAACCCGGCCGTTTGGCAGGCGCGAAACAGGCATGCCAATCCTCAGATTCGGTAATTTCCTTAGGCAATTGATCCGGAAATGCACGTACCTCTTGCAAGGCAATCACATCTGCTTGGCTATTTTTCAAAAACGGAATGAACCCCTTTTTAATGCAAGCTCGCAATCCATTCACATTCCACCCAACAATTCTCATCGGGTCTGTCACTTTTCCCACCTTCGATCCTTTGTATATGTAGCACCGCACCCGCCACTTCCCGCCAAACAGAGGATGAATGGTTCAAAAAACAGGATGAACTGCGGTTTCGTTACCGACGTATTAATAGTGTGGCCCAACGAAAAATGTTAAACGCGTCTGCTAGAGCCGCCGCAAAGTAGGTCAGCGCCGCTGCGCGCAACACGCGCTGAACCGCAGGTTGCTGAGCCGGAGCAATGTATTGACCCTGGGCCAATATGGGCAGCGCCTTACCAAAACTGGCGTCCCATTCCGTAGGCAACGTCACTAGGTGCAACAACATGCGCAGGATGAGCCCAGACAATCCGATGACCCCGATCAGCACAATGGGCACTGGATGCCGCAACAACAGGCCCACCAGGGGAGCAGCCGCCACAACCGCCACGCCGATTTGTCCAAGCACATTCACCCAGGGCGCCAGTTTCGTGCGTGCCTGCAGGCGGGGATCGTTTTGGTGATGCTGTATGGCGTGTCCCACTTCGTGGGCCGCGACTGCCACCGCCGTTAGCGAGCGCCCGTGCCAATTGGCTGGGCTTAATCGAACCATCTGGGCCTGGGGATCGTAGTGATCGCCTAGGTCTGACACTTCCGCGTTGACGCCGTCCAGCTCAAAGCGTCGGATCAGATGTTGAGCCAATTCACCGCCGGTGCCGGGCAGATCGGGCATTTCCCGCCCGTAGCGTTTCATTACCCAGCGTACCCAAAGGGTAGGTAAAAAGACCAAGACCAGCACGACCGCTGCCAGATATATCATCCGGCGGCATTCCGGAGTGGTATTCGTTGCATAGTGCCTCGAGACTCCTAATAACCGGTGTTTTCTCGCTGATTTTCCGCAGTCCCCCGAGCCGCCGCCAGCTCTTTAACGGCATTTTTGGTCATATGCCCGGAGTCACTGCCCAAGGTCACAAAATTGAACCCAAGGGCCAGGTACTTTTGCGCGTATTCCAGGCTTGAGGTGTGAATTCCCGCTGCGATGCCGTGGGATTTGCACTTCGCCAGCAAATCCTTCACCACCACCAAGTGTTCTTCCTGGGGCTGATCGCCCATGGCGGGAAGCCCAAGGGACAACGCCAAATCCGCAGGACCGATGTAGACACCATTCAGACCCGGAGTACTCATGATGTCGTCCGCATTCGCGATACCTTCAGCGGTTTCGATCATGGCAATACAGGCGATTTGATCATTGGCTTCGACGGCATAGCCCCGTCCGCCATAGACCGCTGCACGGATAGGCCCAAACGAACGGTTCCCCAGCGGCGGATAACGGCAGGCCATCACCGCCTGCTCTGCCTCGGCCCGATTGTTGACCATGGGCACGATCACTCCATAAGCACCGGCATCTAACGCCTTCATGATTTCGTAGGGTTCATTCCAAGGCACGCGCACCAGGGGAGTCGCTTGGGTTGTGGATATGCCCGGCAGCATTCGCACCAGGTCCGTGTAATCAATCAAACCGTGCTGGAGGTCTACGCATACCCAATCAAAACCCAGGCCCGCCATAACCTCTGCGGAGTAGCCGTTGGCCAAACTGAGCCAACATCCAATGGTTTGCTCATCCCGGCGCCAGGCCGCTAGTGCCGTATTTTCCCTCATCTCGCTTCTCTCCTAGACAGCTTTAATCAACCACGATACTACACGTGTACTCACCCAGAGACAGACCCTGTCCAACAATCACTGGCCAATGCCAGCCCGCTATATGACACTCTTGCACCCTCGAAGAGTACTAACACCCTAGGTCTAGCCATGCCGACCCTAAACCAACAATTTATCGATCTGGGCAACGCTACCCGGGAGCTTATTGGCCTGTTAACCGAGGCCAATGAGAGCTTTTGGGTCATGTGCATGCAACGGGCTTTGCCAAAAATCGAAAACCATGAACTGGCCGGTGCCACCTTGGTACTGGGCTGTTATGGCGGCATGGACACCTTTTCTGACTTAGAGCTGGCCAGGAACCTCATCCACGACGACCCAATACGCTACCGAAATTTAAACGGCCGATTGGATCATCTAAGGACAAAAACCTTTGAAGCGGCCCGTTGTATCGCTGCCCGCCAAACCTGGTAAAGGCGCCAGAGCAAGCTCAGCGACCCGCCGCTCATTTCATCCTTACTATCGGCCAAATTCCGCTAGGGCGTAGCAAAGCAGGATCCTTAAACCACTACGTCGAGACGGCCTAAAACGCCGAAAAATCCGGCTCTCGGCGTTCTTTGAAGGCCGCCACCGCCTCGGCATTAGCAGGTCCCCCCATCAAACTGCCCAAACCGGCGGTTTCGATTTCGTGGGCTTCTCGAAGCGCTTCTCGTCTGGGCGCCATGAGCATCTCTTTGGTGGTAATCAACGACGCTAACGGTTTTTCTGCCAACACCTGTGCTCGCTCCATGGCTCGCTGCATCAGCGCCTCATCCTCAACCACCTCAAAAACCATGCCCATGTCTTTACAGGTATCGGCATCCAGCCATTGAGAGCTGAGCAACACCCAGTTAGCGGCTTGAGGACCCATCATGGCTGGGAAGGTAACGGTACTCGCTGCTTCGGCGGTTAGACCCAGGGCGGTGAAGGGGCAGCGCAAGCGGGCGCTTTTTGCCATTAACACCAGGTCCGCCAAGCCGGTGATCGTGCATCCAAAACCCACGCCCAGGCCGTTGATCGCCAAAATCACCGGCTTAGGAAATTCAATCAGTGCTTCGAACATACCGTCAAACCCGTGCACCGGAGGGTGTTTGGGATCCGGCTTGTCCGTCAAATCCATGCCCGCTGAAAACGCCCGGCCCTCACCGGTGATGACAAGTACTTTCACAGCGTCATCTTCCGTTGCGGCGATCAAGTCCTCCGCCAAGGCGTCAAACATGGCCCCATTAAATGCGTTTAACGCCTCGGGACGGTTGAACCGTAAAATACGCACAGCCCCCTGATCTTGTGTGGTTGTGAGCACTGAACTCTCCTCAAGTTATTGTTCTATTTATCTTTGCTGATCTTTACTGATCTCTGGTCTTAA
>JAYOSS010000061.1:0-12616 GCA_038139355.1 Gammaproteobacteria bacterium | reverse complement strand
ATGCTCAGACTCGATGATGGCGCTAGCGACATTTTTCTTGGCTCGCACTAAGGCATCGGTAATTTCTTGGGATCGTGCCGCCGAGAAGCGCCAATCGGAACTGAAGGACAGAACCAGGAAGCGACAACGGGCGCTGGCAAAGGCCTTGACCAGATCACCGCCGGTTTCTCTGGCGGGATCAAAGTGATCCAGCGCCCGAGTCATCAGCAGGTAGGTGTTGGCGTCAAAGTACTTGGTAAAGGCTCGCCCTTGGTAGTTGAGGTAACTCTCCACCTGAAACTCCACCTCGGGCCCTGAACCAAAGTCTCCGGATTTAATATCCCTGCCGAACTTGCTGCCCATACCGTCGTCGGACAGATAGGTCACATGCCCTATCATTCTGGCCAGGCCCAAGCCTTTCTCAGGGTTTTTATCCACTTCGAAGTAGCGGCCCTGATTAAACTCTTGGTCGCTGGTAATGGCCTGTCGGGCAATCTCGTTGAACGCGATGTTTTGGGCCGACAGCTTGGCCGCCGATGCGATGGCTACGCAGGCGTCGACGCGGGAAGGATAATCAATGGCCCATTGCATGGCTTGCATGCCGCCAAGGCTGCCGCCGACAACTGCAGCAAAGGAGTCGATGCCCAGGTGATCCGCCAGAGCCGCCTGAGTCGCCACCCAGTCTTTGACGACGACACCGGGAAAGTCTGGGCCGTAGGGCGTGCCGGTGTCTGGATTTATGCTGCGCGGGCCGGTAGAACCGTGGCAGCCGCCTAGGTTATTCAGACTAAGCACAAAAAAACGATTGGTATCGATGGCTTTGCCGGGCCCGATACAGGCGTCCCACCAACCGGGCTTGGCGTCATCTTCCTGGTGATAGCCGGCCGCGTGATGGTGTCCAGACAAGGCATGACAAATCAGCAGGGCGTTAGATTTGTCTGCGTTCAGGGTACCGTAGGTTTCATACACCAACTCGTAGCCCTTCAACACATGGCCATTCTGCAGTTGCAGTGGGGCGTCACAGACAAAGCGCTGGGACGTTACCAAGCCGACGGAATTGGTTGCAGACATCGACACGGCTTCAGACCAATCCGTAGGCTCTGGGCAGAGACTGCTGAGCAATGGAGAGCAGCAAGATCAACACCATCGGTGAAAAATCCAACGGCCCTGCGGTGGGCAGGATGCTGCGCAACGGGGTTAACAAGGGCGATAGCAGCTCTTCCAGCAGTGACAGCGCCGGATGGTAATTGCCTTGGGTTAAAAAGCTGGCAATCACCAGCAGCAGTGTTGACCACCAGTAAAAGTCCACCAGTATGGATAGGGTGCGCAGGACACCGGCCATCAAGTATTGGGGTGCCCCCAAGCTGCCCATGGTAATCAGGGCTGCGAAGGCGATACCCATCAGCCAGGCCAACAGCAGCGAGGCTAGATCCCAGCGCCCGGTTTTGGGTAGCAAGCGGCGCAATGGCTCGGCGATGCCATCACTGCCTTTGACTACGGCTTGGCTGATGGGATTGTAAAAATCGGCGCCGCAAGCCTGGAGCAAGAAACGCACTAAGAAAAGCAGGGTGGCCAGCCGAAAAATCAAATCCACAATCATGTACAACGCCGGATTCATGATTGGCTCCCAAATTCTTTAGCCAAGGCTTGTGCGCGATCAGCAGCAGCCTCAAGGGCTTGGGACACGATTTGCGGTAAGGCGTTATCGGTCATGATCTTGAGCGCGGCTTCTGTGGTGCCCCCAGGGGAAGTCACGTTTTGGCGCAGCGTGGCCGGATCTGCATCGCCCTGACAGGCCATGAGCGCAGCGCCTCGAGCGGTTTCAACGACCAGCTTGCGACTGGTTTCGGCATCTAGCCCAAGAGCTTGGGCGCTGGCCACCATACTTTCCATCAGCAAAAAGTAGTACGCCGGGCCGCTGCCAGAAACAGCGGTAACGGCATCCAGCAGAGATTCTTGGTGGACCCAAACGCTGGATCCTACCGCGTTGAGTACTGCCTCGGCACGACTGCGCTGAGCCTCATTTACGTTGTCGTTGGCATACAGCCCCGTGATCCCCGCGCCCAGCAAAGCTGGCGTATTGGGCATGCAGCGCACGATGGGTTGTCCCTGGGGCAGCCATGCTTCCAGGCTTTTCATATCAATGCCCGCCACGATGGAAATGACCAGCTGATTGCTGGGCAGTTGGGGCAATTGACTCAGTACATCGCCAGTGATCTGGGGTTTGATGGCCAGCACCAGAATCTCAGCATCGGCCACTGCTGCGGCATTATCCGTGGTCGTTTTAATGCCCAGGGGCGCCAGCCGATCCAGCTGGGTTTGAGCCGGATCCGCCGCCAGGATATCGGCAGCAGGTGTGCCGCTGCCCTGCAGTCCTTGGATGAGACTGCTGGCCATGTTGCCAGCACCGATGAAAGCAATGGTCATTGTTATTGTTCCAAAATCGAAGTTCGAATCATCAGCCCTGCTAAACGGACTGGGAGCGCTCACCGAACAGCGCAGTGCCAATACGAATATGGGTCGCACCGGCAGCAATGGCCTGTTCCAGATCCCCGGTCATGCCCATGGATAGGGCGTTCCAGTGGTGGCGCTTAGTCCCAGGCAGTAGCTCTTTCGCATTTCGCTGCAATTGTGCCACGCTTTCATAGCTTGCCCTAGGATCAGAGGTTTGACTGAGAATCGTCATCAACCCGCGTAGTTCTAGGTTGGGCAGTGGCTCAAGGGCCTGAATCAGTTCGGGCAACGCCTCCGCCCGACAGCCCCCTTTTTTGGGGTCGCCATCAATGTTGATCTGAATCAGCACCTGTAATTTATCCGCCCGGTCGCGTTGTTCGCTCAAACGCTTGCCAACCTTTGCTCGGTCCACCGTATGTACCCAGTCAAAGTGCTGGGCAATGTCTCTGGTTTTGTTCGACTGAATGTTGCCGATGTAATGCCAGACCAGGTTGAGCTGATGCAGGCTGTTGATCTTGGCGATGGCCTCTTGCAGATAGTTTTCGCCAAAATCCCGCAGGCCCAACTCATGCAGTCTGGCGACATCCTCACCAGGTTTGGTCTTGCTGACGCCAACCAGCTGAACGCTGCCAGGATCGCGGCCATAGGTTTGGCAAGCCCGATGAATGCGTTCGTTGAGCTGATCAAAACGCACCCGGAGTTGGTCGGCGTGATTATCCATGCTGGTTATCCCGTTTGGATGTTGGCGTTTAGTCGTCGCTGACGGCGTTACAGCGCGAAGGGTCGTTTAAAAAGGTCTGCGCGATCAACGACGCTGAGGCGTTGTGAATATTCTCGCCTTCCCCTTCTTGAGAGCCTCGAACCGCCCAAGAACTCAATCGTTCATCCGCAAGATACACCTTGGGTGAGATGCGCCCAGCCAGGGTTTGGGCAAAGCTCGTGGCAAGGTCGGACATATCAGAAGGGGTACCGTCCATATTGAGGGGTAGTCCGACAACGACGGCCAGGGGTCGATATTGATTGATGATGTCCTCAAGTGCCTGCCAATCAGGTTTGCCGTTTTGGGCGGCCAAAGTGGCGACGCCATTAGCGGTTTGGGTGACGGTTTGACCAACGGCGATACCAATATGTTTGAGGCCAAAATCCACGCCCAGCACATAGCCATCCGTCATGGCGCGACTCCCTGACTGACACTACAACCGCTCACGGTTAGCTGTACCCCGCGTCCGGCGCCACCAAACTCAGCTCAATTCCCAACAGGCCTGCGGCGGCGTCTAGGCGTTGCTCATAGGGTTTTGCAAACAGTATGGACTGGTTGGCTTCCACCGTGAGCCAGACATTGCGCGCGATCTCAGACTCCAATTGCCCGCCGCTCCAGCCCGCGTACCCGCGGGTAATGAGGAAGTGTTCTGGGCCTTCGTTGTTGGCTACGGCCCGCAAAGATTCAGACGAACTGGTCAGGTGAATGCCGTCGGTAACGGTTAGCGACGACTCGAAGGCTTGTTCATCGGCATACAACATAAAGCCACGATCCAAGGCCACTGGACCGCCGTCCAGGACCGGGTGTTCGATCAGGCTTTGGTCGGGTTGCAACCCCAGGTGTGTCAGCAGCTCAAAGACGCTGATGTCCGACGGCTGATTGATCACCAGCCCCAGGGCACCATCGTCGCTGTGCTCGCAGATATAGGTCAGGGTCGCGGCGAAGTAATCCTGATGCAATGTGGGTAATGCCAGCAGAAAGTGGTTGGTCAGGTTCATGGTATGCGGCAATTGTCCTGAGGTTTGTAACGGAAGTTATGTGCGCTTAGTCGTCAGTTGACGTTGATGGTTGTGGCGCGCTGGCTAAATTGCCAGGTGCGCGTGAACACCAGTTGATCATACCGCTTGCGCATGTCCACGTTGAAGGGTTGATAGGGTGCAGCTTGACGAACGGTGGTCAACGCCGCCTGATCCAAGACGGGGTAGCCTGACGAACGCAGCACTCTGACGTCCAGTAATTCACCGCTGTGGTGAATCGTTACACGCATGGTGAGTTCTCCCTGTAGCTTCCCGGGCGGATAGTTGTTCGCGCCAACGCGTTCGCACTTGCGCCGCCACATGGCTAGGTAGGCGCTTTCCGCAGAACTGGGCGCGCCCACATTGCTCAGGTTGCGGGTGCGGCTGTCTCCTAACTGTTGCTGGCGTTGGTCATCCAGCGCTGCGATTTGTTGAATGACCTGACTAGGGTCGAGGGTGAATGGCCGGGGCTCTGATTCGGAGACACTAGGCGTTTGCTTGGGCTGGGGGGCAACGTCGTCAGCTATTGGCGGAGCTGCGGGGGGTTGTGTCTGGACGGCGGGTGTTTGGCTTGGCTGTGGCGGGTTTTGCGAACCAGCAATGCTTTTGGGATCGCCGCCGCGCAGCAGTTCAAGGGCCAAAGGCGGTGAGATGGCGGGCGGGGTTGATGTCGAAAAATTCAGGCCCAACAGGACAACGGCGTGAATGCCGGTGGCTATCAGTATCGTGAAATACAGTCGGTCTGAGGCAAGATCCATAGGCCGCCAACCTTGCCTAGGACACCAAAGAGTCCATCAGATCCCCGGCAATATCCAATCCAAATTGACTGTCCAGCTCACGGATACAGGTGGGGCAGGTGACGTTGATTTCAGTCAAATAGTCACCGATGACGTCGATGCCGACAAAATTCAGCCCTCTTTTTACCAACTCGGGACCTACCTGTTCGGCTATCCAGCGGTCCCGATCTGTTAGCGGTCGTCCTTCTCCGCGCCCGCCAGCGGCAAGGTTGCCGCGGGTTTCGCCGGCTGAAGGAATGCGAGCCAGGGCATAGGGCACAGGTTCGCCGTTGACGATGAGGATGCGTTTGTCACCGTCGACAATTTCCGGCAGGTAGATTTGGCCCATGATTTGTTCGCGGCCACCGTTGGTCAGAGTTTCTAGGACAACCGATAGGTTGGGGTCCGCTTCCATCACGCGAAAAATCGATGCGCCGCCCATGCCGTCCAGCTTTTTAAAAACCACGTTTTTGTGTTCTTGATGAAACTGCTTCAATACATCCATGCGGCGGCTCACCACCAGTGGTGGGCAGCATTGGGGGAAGGTGGTGGCGAAGAGCTTTTCGTTGCAATCCCGCAGTGATCCCGGCCGGTTAACGACTTTGACGCCCGCTTGTTCGGCCCGTTCTAAGAGATAGGTGGTGTAGATGTATTCCATATCAAAGGGCGGATCTTTACGCATCATGACGATGTCCATATCCGTCAGCGGTCGCACCTCCGCATCCCCCAGCTCAAACCAGGTGTCCGCTCCGTAATTGATGCTGGCGGGGTCCAGCTCTGCAGCAAAGTGATCCACCAGCTTGAGGCGGCGCAAACTGCCACGGATCTGAGATTGGTCAATCATGAGATCTTCTTGCCGTAAGTAGTAGACCGTCAAACCGCGAAGTTGGGCTGCGCGAATCATGGCAAGCGTTGAATCTTTCTTAACCGCCAAGGACTCAATGGGGTCCATGAGAAAAGCGATGTTGGTCATAGCACAGTCCGGATAAGGCAAAGCGATACGGTAACGATTGTGGTGGTACCGAAGCAAATGGATTCGCGCCAAAACATCGATCCACTGGCTTGATCCGGAGTCGGCATTCCAGAGGGGGATAAGAGTATGATAGCGCTTCGGGTCAGCTTTTAGCGGCGCCGTAACTCAGCCCCTATCAGCCCTAATAAGATGAAGCTGCTCATGAACTCACACCCCATTGCTCAGGAAATCCGCCAACAGCGGCAAAATTTTGAACGGGGTCTGCTTTCCACCATCCTCGGCGAGAATAAAGACGAAGGTTTTGCGCTTATGGTCAGCGCGATAGCGCGCCTGGGTCAGCTAGCCCCCGTGCCAGATCATTGGCTTCAATTCGGGCGTTGGCTGTCAGCTTGCCAGGCCGAAGAACTGGCGTTGACCAACGAGTCTTATGGGCTGCTTCGCGCGGTAGGCAAGGTGCTGAAGGATATGGATCGCCGTATTAGTCAGGGCGGGGAGTCGTTCCCGGATGCCGCCATGCTGGCCTCATTAATGCCCGCCATTGCAGCGGATCTCGCCGCGCTGCGCGACGGGGCAGTGTCAGAGCCAAGTTGGCCGTCTGCTCTGGCTGCTCTGGCCGCGGCTGTTGAAGCCTGGCGGCCTGAGAACAACGACGCCCAAGGGCAGCAACGACTGCGCCAGTGCTTCGATCAGGTGCAAGCCGTTGCAGACAAATTAGACTGGTCTGATGTGCGGGAAGTCTCGGGTTCGCTAATCAATTTGCTGGACCGGTTGATGGATGGCACGTTGCTCCCAAGTCAGCACCACTTAAGCGTTTGCCGTGCGGCGGTGGCATTGCTAGAAACACTGCCGCTGCCACAACCCGGTCAGGCCGAGGGCTCTTACATCGATGACGCGGCTTACGAGCGGGTGATTGAACGTGCTGACGTCCTAGCCTCCGGCGACGAAAGCTACTTTGCTGATATGAGCGGGGAGGGGGTTCAACCAACTGTTGCGGCAGTCTCTGCAGAGGCCCAGCTAGCAATGGTGCTGGAGGCCATTCCAGCATTGGTGGAACACATAAAACAAAACACAGCCCCGTCTGCGGAATCTGCGGATGTGGCCGCAGACCTGGAACGATTGGTGCTGGCCGCAAAAAACGCGCTGCACCGATTGGGCTGAGGCGAATGCCCGGACGCAAAGGATTAACGCCTAAGCCCAGTGCTGGGCGTTGCGAATTAAGGCCAGTGCAACCGCGGGCATGGTCTCTGCCCGCAAAACGGTGTTGCCTAGTTGGTACGCGGGTACCTGATGCTGTTGAAACAGCCCTCGCTCTGCATCGGTCCAGCCGCCCTCAGGGCCAACGAAAATCATCTGTGGTACTGGCGGAAGGTTGTTGGGGATGGGCTCCCCGTCCAAATCAAAAAACGCGCCGGCCAAACTATCCGAGAGGTTGTTCAGACAATCCTGAACGGTGACGGGGCCATGCAGTTCCGGCAGCCAGAGTTGGCCACATTGCTCGCAGGCAGAGGCAGTAATTCGGCGCCAGTGATCAAGTTTTTGAGATAGGCGCTCACCCTTTAGCGATAGATTGCTGCGTTCGGCTTGGAGCAGCCATAGGTGCTTAGCGCCTAGCTCAGTGGCTTGTTGGATCGCTCGGTCCATGGCTTGGCCCTTGAGTAAGCCGATAGCCAGTGAAGGCGCAAGGGCCGCTGGCGGCGATACTGGCAGCGATTCGCGCACCTGTAGCTGAGCGCGACGTTGATGGGCCTGAGTCAGCTCACAACGATACAGACCACCTTCGCCATTAAAGATGTCCAGGCGCTGGCCCGGAGTCAGCCGTAATACCTTGCAGGCGTAGTTCGAACGCTCGGCGTCCAGTTGCAGGGTGTCCCCGATTAACGGGCTGCCGGGTAGAAAAAAACGGTTTAAGCGTGGCAATTCATTGGTCGAGGAAACCCAGATTGCGGGCTATCTGGCTACTCGCTCCCCATCGATTCAGTGTGTAGAAGTGTAGCCCAGGTGCACCCATTTGCAGCAGTTTCTCGCAAAGGTTAGTGACTACCTCGACCCCATACGCAATCAGGTCTTTCTCTCGGTCGGCATAAATCGTCATGGATTTTGCCAGCCAGCGGGGAATGTCCGCCCCGGCCTTGGCGCTAAACCGCTGCAGCGCCTCAATGTTGGTGATGGGCATCACGCCAACGTGGACAGGTATGGCGAGCCCTGCACGCTCACAACCCTGCAAGAAATAGCCATAGGCCTCAGTGTTGTAGAAGTATTGGGTGATCGCCCACTGGGCTCCGGCTTGGACCTTATCGGCAAAGTAGCCCATATCCTCTTCGGCATTTTTGGCGTCCGGATGCACTTCTGGGTAGGCGGCGACGCCGAGGCCCAGTTCGCTGCCATAGCGAGCTTGCAAATGGGTAACGAGGTGCTTGGCGTAGATGGGACGGCTGGCATCGCCAGAAGGGCTGTCCCCGCGCAAACACAGAATTTTTTTAACGCCCATGGCGCGATATTGATCCACCAGGGTGTTCAGCTCGTCCTCGCTACTGCCGCCAAAGGACAAATGTGGCACGGTGTCTAAACCCTCTTGCAGCAGCCTGCTGACCAAGGCTTGGGTGCCGTCTTTGGTGGTGCCGCCAGCCCCGTACGTCACTGAGCAGAAGTCTGGTCGAAAAGCGCTGAGCTTTGATGCGGTTCCAGTGACAAGCTTTTCTATCCCGGCGTTGTCCCTGGGCGGAAAAAACTCAAAGCTCAGGGTTTGTTTACGATGGGTACCGGTTTGGGTTTGGCCTAGCGCCATAATGAGTTCCTCGTGGAACTCATCTGCGCGAGTTCCGTTTAAGCGATCGCAGCGGCTAGCGCCTCCGCTTTATCGGTTTGTTCCCAGGTGAAATCCTCTCCGATCCGACCAAAGTGGCCATAGGCGGCGGTTTGCTCGTAGATCGGACGTTTGAGGTTTAGCATCGCGATCAGGCCCTTGGGTCTCAAATCAAAGTGTTCACGCACAAGGTGAACGATTTCGTTATCACTCAATTTGCCGGTGCCATAGGTATCGATGCTGATAGAGGTAGGCTCGGCAACGCCAATGGCGTAGCTCACCTGGATTTCGCAGCGTTCGGCTAGGCCAGCCGCCACGATGTTTTTCGCCACATAGCGTCCGGCATAAGCAGCAGAACGATCCACCTTTGATGGGTCTTTGCCAGAAAACGCGCCGCCGCCATGTCGAGCCATGCCGCCATAGGTGTCGACGATGATCTTGCGGCCAGTCAAACCGCAGTCACCAACCGGGCCGCCAATAATGAACTGTCCGGTGGGATTGATATGAAATTGCGTGTCTTTGGATACCCAGTTTTGTGGCAACACAGGTTTGATGATTTCTTCCATCACGGCTTCACGCAGGGTGGCTTGGTCTACCTCGGGGGAATGCTGGGTGGACAAGACCACCGCGTCGATGCCAATCGGCTTGCCAGCTTCGTCGTAGCGGAAGGTCAGCTGACTTTTGGCGTCTGGGCGCAAAAACGACAGGCCATTGCGTCTGGCTTTAGCTTGCTGCTCAACCAAGCGGTGGGAGTACACGATGGGCGCAGGCATCAAGACATCGGTTTCGTTGCTGGCATAGCCAAACATCAGTCCTTGGTCGCCGGCACCTTGTTCATGATCAGCAGACTCATCGACACCCATGGCTATGTCTGAGCTTTGCTGGCCCAGCGCGTTGACCACAGTGCAGGCCTGAGGGTCGAAGCCAATTTCTGGGCCATCGTAGCCAATACGTTTGATGACGCCGCGGGCGAGCTGATCGAAATCAACCACCGCCTTGCTGCGGATCTCTCCGGCCAGAATCACAATGCCTGTCTTAATCATGGTTTCGCAGGCGACTCTGGAATCTGGGTCTTGGGCCAGCATGGCGTCAACGACAGCGTCGGATACCTGGTCGGCAACCTTGTCTGGATGTCCTTCAGAAACGGACTCTGAGGTAAAGAGTGATTGGCTTGGCATGTAATCTCCCAGTGGGTGTCCGCAATCAAGTGACAATGATCGCGCACGATCAATTAAACAAATTGAGGTGATCTGGCGCGCCTAGACTAGAGGGTGGCACTCTACTGGAAAACTCCTGCAGGGTTAAGTGCTTCAATTTTCGGCCTAATTCCGCGACCACGGCGATTTTGTTGCCAGAAAATTTGCAGCCAAGGGCGCAAAACGAGGACAATGGGTCTTCGCTACGACGAGAAGTTACATGCCCTCACGATTTGAACTCGCTAACGCCATACGGGTGTTGGCAATGGACGCTGTGCAAGCAGCCAACAGTGGCCACCCGGGAGCCCCCATGGGCTTGGCGGACGTAGCGGAGGTTCTGTGGCGGGACTTTCTCAAACATAACCCCAGCGATCCGACATGGTACGACCGAGACCGCTTCGTGCTCTCCAACGGTCACGGGTCCATGCTGCTTTACGCGCTTCTGCATTTAACCGGTTACGACGTCAGTCTCCAGGACCTCAAAGATTTTCGTCAGCTTCATGCCAAAACCGCGGGGCATCCGGAGTACGGCGAATGCCCCGGCGTCGAAACCACCACGGGACCGTTGGGCCAGGGATTTGCCATGGCCGTGGGTATGGCCTTAGCCGAGCAAAAGTTGGCGGGGGAGTTTAATTCCAGCGATCACACCATTGTCGATCATCGTACTTGGGTCATCGCCGGGGACGGCTGTCTGATGGAGGGAATCTCACACGAGGCCGCATCTCTGGCGGGAACCCTCGGGCTGTCGAAGCTGATTTGCCTCTACGACGACAATGGCATTTCCATCGATGGCGAGGTCGGCGAATGGTTCGGTGAAGATGTGCCCGGCCGCTTTGAGGCCTATGGATGGCGCGTCATCCGCAACGTGGATGGCCATGACGCCGAAGAGATTTCCAAAGCGCTGAACACCGCTAGTCAAAGTGACGGGCGACCAACATTAGTGTGCTGCAAGACCGTGATTGGCTTTGGCTCACCCAACAAACGCGGGACCGCATCGGCTCATGGGTCGGTATTAGGGGAAGAAGAAATCGCCCTGACTAAGGCGGAATTGGGCTGGACCGCGCCAACTTGGGAAATACCCCAGGACATCAGCGCCGCCTGGGATCAGCGCGAGCGAGGAGCCGCAGCCCAACAGGCCTGGCAGCAGTCCATGAGCGCATTCACCGCAGCAAATCCCGACGCAGCGGCAGAATTCACTCGACGCATGCAAGGCGAATTGACTCAGGATTGGAGCCAAGGCATCGACGCTTTTGCCCGGGAACAGCAAGCCAATCCCACGGATCTTGAAACTCGTAAGTCCTCCCAGGCAGCCATTGGCGCCGTGGCCCAAGGCGTGCCTGAGCTTTTTGGTGGGTCCGCGGATCTCACCGGCTCAAACAATACGCGTTGGACAGAAGCCCGAGACGATCAATACATGAGTTTTGGCGTGCGGGAATTTGGCATGACTGCCATCAGTAACGGCATGCAGCTGCATGGCGGTTTCCGACCCTTTACCGGCACCTTTTTGATTTTTATGGAATACGCGCGTAATGCCGTGCGTCTGGCAGCGCTGATGCAGGTGCCGAACATTTTTGTTTATACCCACGACTCCGTTGCCGTGGGAGAAGACGGGCCCACTCATCAGCCGGTGGAGCAGCTGGCCAGCCTTCGCACTACTCCTAATCTGTCCACTTGGCGCCCCTGCGATACGGTGGAAACCGCCTTTGCTTGGAAGGCTGCTGTCGCCAGTGCCAGCACGCCGACGGCCTTGGTCTTTACGCGACAAAAAACTGCCGCCCAGGCTCGCTCGGACTCTACCTTCGCCAATATCGAACGCGGCGGCTACATCCTGCATGAGCCCGAGTCCCAGCCCCAGGTCATACTGATCGCAACGGGGTCGGAAGTTGCTGTGGCTATGGACGCGGCGGCTACTCTAGCTGCCCAGGATATTCCGGCTCGGGTGGTGTCCATGCCCTGTGTCGAAGTGTTTGCTGCCCAGGATGCAGCCTACCGAGAAGCGGTGCTTCCAGCCGCGATGCGGGCCAGAGTGGCGGTTGAGGCCGGACATCCGGATACCTGGTTTAAATATGTTGGGCTAGACGGAGCAGTGGTCGGCATCGATCGCTTCGGTTTATCAGCACCAGGTGCTCAAGCCTTGCTGGAAATGGGCATCAGCGCCGACGCGGTGGTGGCCCAGGCCCTTGCCGTACTTCAGCGTTGATCGTTCGGCCGCGTGATTGCTTCAACATCCACCTAAGGCAGCCTAGGTCCTGACCTGACTAAGATTAAGGAACGTTACCAACAGTGAATCTCCCGAAGATTAAAACCATGTCCGAGCTGGAGCTTCAGGGCAAGCGATTGCTGATTCGAGCGGATCTGAACGTGCCTTTGAGTAACGGGCAGGTGACCAGCGATACGCGGATTCGCGCGTCGGTGCCGACCATTCAAGCCGCACTGTCCCAAGGCGCCAGCGTCGTGGTTATGTCCCACCTTGGCCGACCTGTCGAGGGCGAGTTCGACGCGTCGTTTTCTTTAGCGCCCGTAGCAAAAGTCTTGGCAGAGCTGTTGGGCTTGCCGGTGGAGTTAATCGCCCAGCTGGAGCAGTGTGCTGATGTTCAGCCCGGACAGGTGGCGCTGCTTGAAAACGTGCGTTTTTTGCCCGGCGAAAAAGCGGACGACG
>JAYOSS010000060.1:7637-12718 GCA_038139355.1 Gammaproteobacteria bacterium | reverse complement strand
CCACGGCACCAGCAAATTCCACCGCCTCTTGGCGCCACTGTTTGGTCCATTCAATGCCTTTGGCGACATGACGCAAGCGCGGATCATCTTGCAGCGCGTCTTCCAGAGCTAGCCAGTCCGCTTGGGGTGCCTCAGGCTCAAAACCGTAGTGAATTCCGGCGGGATAGTGCAAATCCAAATAGTAGGGAGCCGATACCAGCACAGGCTTGCCTAAGGCCAACCCGCGGTCCCTTGTCGTTGCTCCGCGCCAGTTTTGCACCAGGCAATCCGGCATGTCCGGGTGCAGCACCTCATCCCAAGCCACAGGGGTCTTGCCCAAATCCCGGACCAAGCCGCACACCCGGGTCAAAAACTCGTTTTGCAGATCCTGCGTCGTCATCTGCTGCTGGTGCAAATAGCCGGTTATTTGCGGATCCCGCAGCCACCAATCTGGGCTGACTTCATCTCCACCCACATGTACGTAGGCATCTGGAAACACATCCGCCAACTCGGAGAGCAAGGTGGCTATGGCGTCATATACCGATTCGTTTAAGGGGTTCAAACAGCCTTTATGCACGCCGAATCCCTGACTGGGATCACAGGCCTCGGTACCCCATTCAGGATGCGCCACTAGCCAGGAGGTGACATGGCCGGGCATATCCAGCTCCGGCACCACGCGGACGCCACGATCGCTGGCATAGGCAACCAGGGTCTTAAGTTCATCCACCGTGTAGTGCTGAGTGCTGGCCAGGTTGGGATAGCCGGAGCTAGGGAAGCGAAAGCCCTGATCGTCAGACAAATGTAGATGCAGCACGTTCATTTTGAGCATCGCTAGGCCATCCACCACCGCTAGCAAGCTCGTCAGGGGAAAAAAGTGTCGGGCCACATCAAGCAGTAGACCGCGCCAAGGAAAGCGCGGACTGTCTTGAATGGTGAGCCCAGGCAAAATTTGATCATGCCGAGCCAATTGAGCGAGGGTAGACAGACCTCGCAAAGCCCCCCACTTCTCGGTGGCCTGCAGACGAATCCCGGTACCCGTCACTTCCAGCCCATAGGACTCATTCATCATCAATTGCGGCGCAGCTCTGTCCTCAGTGCCCTCTACCTCCAGAACAATGTTGCCCAATCGGTAGCGGCCTAAGATCTGCTCGGCATAGGCAAGGACTGAGGGACTCTCAAAGCCGACGAGTTGCAATGCCGTTTGCGTTGCAGAAAGCGACCTGGGCAGCGATTCACCTTTTATGGAGAGACTGCGGGGCCATGGCAGGCAATTCAGGGGAGGGTTCGCGGTCGTTGTCATGGGCTCCATCATGCACGAAGACCAAGCGGTAAAACATCACGACGGTTGAAGCCTAGGGACACCACTGCGCCCATTTTCTCCTAGGACAACCGGCCTTCATTCGCTGCACTCGCTTGCACCTAAGCCACTTTGTGAGCGCACCACTCCTCTCTTTCAACCAGCCAAATCCCGGTACTTCCCAGGTCATAAGCCCGGCAGGGGCTTATGCCGCTGCAATCATTTAAGCCCGTTTTATTGAGTCAATGGGTTAAGATGCGCGGCGTTTACCTAGAAGCTGAGGATTGTTGTTTTGGATATCAAAGAACGCATGCAAGCGGTGCTGCAAGCAGAGGCAGAGGCCATCAGTGCCATTGAGATCAACCAAGACTTTGTCAGCGCGGTAGAGGTCATGATGGCCTGTCGAGGCAAGATTTTGACCACGGGTATTGGGAAGGCCGGGCACATTGCGAAGAAGTTTGCCGCTACCCTGTGTTCAACGGCGACTCCAGCAGATTTCATCCATCCCGCCGAGGCCGCTCACGGCGACTTGGGCTTGGTGGGCGACAACGACGTCATGATCGCTTTCTCCACCAGCGGTAAAAGCCGCGAGGTGCTGGAGATTTTGGAAATGTCCCGACACTTAGGCGTGGACAAAATCATTGGCATTACCTCTCACCTAGATTCTGAGCTACGCGACCATTCGGATCTGATTCTGGATATGGGCACCATTGTTGAGCCTTGCCCTCTAGGCTTGACCCCTAGTGCGTCCATGGCCGTGATGTTGGCAATCAGCGACGCCCTGGCTCTGGCATTGCTGG
Organism: Gammaproteobacteria bacterium; assembly: GCA_038139355.1. Taxonomy (GTDB): domain Bacteria; phylum Pseudomonadota; class Gammaproteobacteria; order Pseudomonadales; family Azotimanducaceae; genus UBA4421. Next base: position 10,642 of record JAYOSS010000060.1, on the reverse strand, counting down.
AACAAAAAGGCGTGACTCGGGAGGATTATGGCCTGCGACACCACGGTGGCTACTTGGGCCGAGCTGCTCGAGCCGATAACGAACCCCGCTAAAACGCAGCGCCGCTCAGAGCTAAAACTACCGAGCGGCGATCTCTTCTTCGGTCCAGCCAACCATGGCCAACTGAGAGTCGTTCAGCATGGGCACCTTTGGCCAAGTGTAGGACTCTCTCAAGGGTGCGGCTTGGATGTTGGGAAAGGCATCAGCATCGATAAAACGGTCGGACCAATTTGTGGTGGAGGTAAGGTTATCTACCGCGGCTTTGCGCTGCTCGATTACTGCTGGATTGGATTTAGACCTCGGCATCATGCAAACCAGACTGGCCGCCCGAAGCAAGGCATCGTCTTGAGTAGGCCTAACCAAACTCGGTGCGCTGCAATGAATGGTTCGTGAATCCCACAACAACATATCCCCCGCCTCCATATGGCACATGATCGGTTGGTTCTGCACCAGATTTTCGTCGTCATTGGGAAATCTAAAATGATCGATACTGGGATGTATACGCGCCAGACGCTCAGCGTATTGCTCCGGTATGGTTTCAAACAATCGATGGCTGCCGGGAATAACCACGTTTCCGCCTGTTTCCGGCGAGGTAGGTAGCAGATTGACCAGTCCCTGCACACAGTGCTTGCCCGGGCGCCCGATGGGATGCTGGTCAATATGCAGCCAGCTATTGCCCGGATTGGTCTTCCAAGACGGCTCATAGGTCCACGGGCGCCAAAGGGTAACCCCATCAAAACTGACCAGTAAGTCGTCGTCGTCCCAAATCTGCGCAAAACCCGCTCTGACGTTGGGGACATCACGAATAAACCACTGAGCTGCGCTGTGGCCAATGCCGTAGCTTGGCAAGATGCCACCATGAACCGCGGTGGGCCAACGATCGTCTCCCCAGGTCTCACGCTTGTGGCGATGGATTCCGGTTCCCAGACCTTCCAGATAATCCCAAAGCAGGCCTAAGGCCGCATTCGCTTCTGCCTCGCTCAAGGTCTGAGCAAAAATGACGTAGCCGTGCTCTTCTAGGTACAACGTGGCGGCAGGGTCACCGGTGGCGAAGCGCGGAACCTGCTGGAAGGTGATGTTGATATTATTCTGCATGGTCCACCCCTGATTATTCGTCGTCGTTTCAGACTAGTCCCACGGGCACCCCGGGTCTAGCAACCATAAATCAAAAATTAACGAGTCATCATTCGGGAATCATGGCGAAACGAAATTGCCCAGCGTCGCCGGTAAAACCTAAGCCGCGGAAAAACGCTTCGGGCCCGGACAGCGGTGCCAATAGCTCGCGTCCGCCGCGACTTTCGGCGACGCCGATAGCGTGACCCACCAACCAGCGACCCACCCCATTGCGACGAAATTCCTCGACGACGCTCACCATGACTAACCGATAGTCTGAACTGGCGCTGCTGGGCATAGACATGGCGTAACAGCCAATGATTCGCTCCTGCAGCTTAGCGACTCGAAGCACTTGTGGTTGAGGGCTCAAGGCCTGGAAACTTTGCCGCATCGCGGCGGGCAACGCTTCCGGGTCGCCGCGAAACACCTCGTAATCGCGCAGTGCTAACGCCACAGCTTTTTCAGCCCTTCCTGAACAGACGCCCACAAGCCGCCGGATTGTCTGGAATGCCGGGGTGAGCCCATCAGGCGGCGCACCAACACGTTGGCCAATTGCTGGTAATTGACCCAATTGTCCTCGATGTCGTAACAATCGTGACCAAAGGTTTGGACAAAATCCGCGGACAGCTGGGGCAAGCAGTTGCGAAGGAAGGTGATGCCAGCAGCATTGAAGTCTGACTCATAAAGGCTGGCCCCATGAGCGGCAAAAAGCGCAGTCACCCGGCCTTCCTGCAAGCGCACCGCAGACAGTTGCTCGGCATAGCGACCGACAAAATCTTGACTCAAAAGCCGATGCTGAGCGCAAAAAGCCAATAAAAACCCCAGCGGCAGCAGTGCCTTATCCAGCGAACCGGCTGCGGCCAAATACTCATCAACACTGGCCAAGGGCTGGCTCAAGATAGCAACTCCTGGACTGCTAGGGCGCGAAACTGGAACGGGCTCGTATACCCCAGCCGTCAGCGCCGGGCAGCAAAATATAGAGAGAGCGAAAAGTGGCGTTCGCCTGACCTTCACTGTTGAAGCGGGTGAAGACCACAGCGAAATGGACTTTGCCTTCGTCGGCTTGGATCGTTTCGATGCTGTCCCACTGGCTATACGCCCAATCAAAACGTTGGGCAAAGGCAGAAAAATCCATGGCCTGAATGAAGGTTTCTCGAGTGGGCGACACCGTCACGCTGCCTCCGGCAATGCGCACGTGGGGAAACAACAGAGTATCGGCAAAGGCGCCGGGGTCACGGCTGTTAAAAGCCCGCATAAAGGCATACATCACATCCAGCGCTGCTGCTTCGGCTGCTCGAGCGGTTGCCGGAGCGTTAGCGGCTAGCAGGGTTATCTGGGGATGATTTTGATTGGCGGCGTGAGTAGTGCTGAAAAACGCCAGCCAACCCAACAAACTGGCCAGAAACAAGGAAGACAATTTGCCCATACTGCGCTCCTACTAAACCGGGCGATCACCGGTTAGGGTTACTCGATGCATCAATCGATGCTGGGGAAAGAAGTCGTTTACCGGCTTGTGCTGGGTCGAACGGTTATCCCAAATGGCGACGGTGCCGGGCTGCCATGACAGTCGCACGGTATGCTCCTCAGTCACCACGTGACGATATAGGAAGGCCAGCAGCGCTTCACTCTCCTTGGCAGACAATCCGACGATGTGCGTGGTAAATAGCGCATTAACGTATATCGCCTTCCGACCAGTCTCAGGGTGCGTGCGAATCAACGGATGAGCAACCGGCGGATTTTCCGCAATGGCCGGCGCCAAACGTTCTGGGCCACCGGGTTCCGCTAGGCTTTCACGAAAGCCGTGACGAAAGTCATTCACCGCCATAAGCGGCTCTAGGAAATGTTGCATCTGA
>JAYOSS010000060.1:6406-7627 GCA_038139355.1 Gammaproteobacteria bacterium | reverse complement strand
ACAAAGTATCGAAGGCCGTGGTTGCGCTAGCCCACAATGTGTCGCCGCCAAAAGCCGGAATAATCTGACCTTGGAGCAAGGTAAAACTGGGCGGGTGTTCCATGAACGTCATATCTGAATGCCAAACTTCAATCTTGGAGGGGTTTTCAGGCGTGCTTTCCAAAATTTGTACGTCCGGGGCCTGAGCCACGGTGGTATAGGCTGGATGACCAAGCACCGTTCCAAAACGCTTGGCAAACGCCCCATAAACCTCCGGCGTTCGTTCCTGATCGCGAAAGAACAAAACTTCATGCTCCACCAACAATTGGCGCACCCGCTGATAGACAGCATCGCTGGTAGCCACATCTGCCAAGGACACACCGCTGACGTATCCTCCCAAAGCGCCTGCTGCTTTCGTTACCTGAATTTGATCCACTGCCGTCACCGTTGGCTCCCGGAAACCCCTAGGCGAAGAATTGTATCTAAGCGAGAGATTCGGAACACGCACTTATGTTCCTACGACTTAGCGGAAGCCCGACAAACTCTGGTCGCTGGCCTGGGGCATCCGGTACCCTTGCCTGATGGGACGTTATCGACCACCTGAGACACCAAAGGCGGCCATCATTACCGCTGAGGGCTTCGCGCGCCTGCAGCAAGAACTGAACTATCTGTGGAAGGAAAAACGCCCGGAGGTCACCGCCCGCGTTGCAGCGGCGGCAGCCTTGGGAGATCGTTCCGAAAACGCCGACTACATCTACGGCAAACGACAGCTCGGCGAAATCGACCGGCGTATTCGGTATCTGGACAAGCGCATTCGCACCATGCAGGTGGTCGATCGACTGCCCAGCGACACCAGCAAAATCTATTTCGGCGCTTGGGTGGACTTGCGTCAATGCGAAACTGAGAAGCGCTACCGCTATCGCATCGTTGGCCCGGATGAAATCGACCAAGACCCTGCCTACATCAGTATCGATTCGCCCATGGCTAAGGTGCTGCTGGGTAAAGCTATCGAAGATGAAATCGCCATTTTTCAAACCACCAAAAGCAGTCGAGTTTTGAGCTTCGAAGCAGAACCCGAGGCCACGCACTACGAGATCACAGGGATTCGCTATGGCACTAAATGAGCGGCCAACCTCGCTTAGGCATGCAGCTTAAAGGGGGGTGATTACCGGACTGAGGCTCACTCGTCGTTTGGCTGGATCAAGCTGTGTTCTCGACTCTGACTCTGACTCTGACTCTGAC
>JAYOSS010000060.1:0-6306 GCA_038139355.1 Gammaproteobacteria bacterium | reverse complement strand
GACCAACGAGAGTCTGCAGCTCCCCAGGCCAACTGCCATAACCAAGCCGTTGTGTTCAGCATGTTCTGAAGATCCGCTGTGCCAGCGTTTTGCTCCGGGTCACTGCGTAGATCCAACAAAGCGCGCAGCACAATAGTGGCGGCTTGGGGCAATAACGCATCCGGCCCCAGCAATTGCGCCGTATCAGCCGCAAATACAGCCTCACTGTCAGTGACAACGTCCGCGGCAGGCAATTGGGATTGAAGCAAAGACCGCAGCGGGCGAATTCGCCCCACAAGACCTTCAGAACGTTGCTGGGCGGCGAAGGATTCCAAGTAACGCAGCTGCCACTCCAGAGCCCCGGCGCATACCCCTTCTTTGCTACCAAAGTAGTGATAGATCATGCGCTTGTTGATACCCGCCTTGGCTGCCAGGGTATCCACGCGCACACCGCCAGCCCCGGTCAGCGCCATTTGTGCTGATGCCGCTTCCAGCAGCCGCCGTCGAGTTTGCGAGGGGTTACGCATGAGCCGATATAACCATATAGTTACTTATTGAGCAATAAACGCACCGAACAAACTTAAGTATCTAAATGGTTACTTAAGGCCAGCTCGCTCCCTCTAGCGCCAACAAGTAACGCTTGGCGTCCAACCCACCACCAAACCCTGTCAACGACCCATCGCTTCCCACAACCCGGTGACAAGGAATAAAAATCGCCAGCGGATTATTGCCATTGGCCAAACCGACCGCCCGCATGGCCTTAGGCGAGCCAATAGCCTGCGCGATTTGTTTGTAGGTGCGAGTCTCACCAAAGGGGATGGTTTGTAACGCCGCCAACACCCGCTGCTGAAAAGGCGAAGTTTGCAGATGAAGCGGCAAATCAAATTGTTGCCGCTGACCGGCAAAATACTCTTCTAATTGATTCGCGGCCTGCAGGAACGGCGAATTGTCCTTCAGCCATGAAGGATCTGGTCGTTGCTTGGACTTTTTACCCTGAGAAAAATACAGACCGGTCAAGCCCGCTGAGTCTGCGGTGAGCATCAGGGGCCCAATAGGGCTAGCAATAGTCGTGTAACAAATGGTCATGTACTGCTCCTCTTCTATTTTGAATATTGACTTAGGACATTTGTAAGCGCCCACTTCATATAGAAGGTCCGGCAGCTTTTTGGCGACGCGCCAGACCGGCCTGACGCCAGATATGCATCAGCGCATAAGCCCGCCAAGGCCGCCAATGTTGGGCTTGAGCGCGAGCCTGGGCAGGGGTTGTTTTTAGCTGCTTGAGCACCACCCAGTCGTTGTCAGGAAATGCATCTACGTCTTTAACCACGCGCAACCGCAAATAATTTTGCGTCCAAGGGCCTATACCCTTGATCTCACCGATCTCCCGGACAAAGCCTTCCGCTTCTTCCCCTTCAGGCAGTTCAATGTTCTGACCACCGACCCAGCGGGCAATGGTGGAGATGGCTTTGCCCCGGTTGCCGGGCATGCCCAGTTCCGCAATGTCTCGAGTTTCCAACTGGGCCGGCGTAGGAAAATCGCCTCCGCCATAACGCTGAATCATTCGATTGGCTAATTCCGTACCCCTAGCCACGCTGACCTGCTGCCCCAACACTGCCCTGACGGTAGTCTCAAACCCATCCCAAGCACCAGGAACACGCAGCCCAGGGGCCTGCTCCACACTCGCCTTCAATATCGGGGCATTGGCCGCCAGCGCCTCATCAATGACCCGGCTATCCGCGTTCAGATCAAACAGCCGCGTGACCCGTTCTAACCAGAGGTGCGCTGGACCCAACTGCAAAGGCAATTGAGCTTTCAGCCCGGTTCTCGCCGGGCTGACCCGCACCCAAACAGGAGCCATTCCAGCAGCAGAGACCCGGCGTCGGTACTCATACGCTGATACTTCCTCAATCCCCGACAGAGCTCGGGCGCGCAGATAATCAAACACCCATTCCCGGCAGTATGGCCCTTTAATTGGCAGGGTTACCGTGATGCTTTTGGGCTCAGTCCGGGGTAACTCAGATTGCTGACGTAGTTGGCTGGGATTGCAGCCGTGAATGTCTTGGCAGTGCCTGCGCAACGCCTCAATTCTTGAGAATCCAGCATGAGCGGCTATCTGCGACAGCGTCATTGGGGTTTGCTGCAGCAGCGCCAAGATCAGGCGACTCTGGCGCTGAGTGGCTAACGTCAGGCGTTGCCAACGAAACCGATAGGCAGGATGTGAAGCATTCATGTCCGGACTATAGCGAAAGGGCCCTAAACACGCAGAGTCGGGGCGGAAGCAACCGACCGGCGGAGGCTAATCCATGCTCAACGGATGTTTTTACTCGACCACGCATTTTCATTAAGGTTTGGTCGTATTCACAAACATCGGCATAAACACCGGCACAAATGCCGGCATAGGAGCAGAGCACATGAGCGAGGCCGTCTGGGAAGAACCTTCTGATCTGATTATTGAACAGATCGAAATCGGGCCAATGCAGAACTACACCTATCTGGTTGGTTGCCGCAGCACTCGAGAAGTGGTCTTGGTTGATCCGGCTTGGGATATCGACTCCCTGGTCAATCACATCAACGAAAAGGACTACAAGCTGACAGCGGCCCTAGCCACCCATTACCACCCGGATCATATCGGCGGGTCATTCAGCGGCAATCAAGTGGAGGGCTACGCCAAACTGCTGGAGACAAGTCCGGTCAAACTCTATGCCCACAATCTGGAAGCAGACGGCATTAAAAAAGTCACCGAGGTTTCTGAATCGGACATTAAACGAGTGGAATCCGGCGATACATTGCGGGTTGGCAACATCGAAATTGAGTTCCTGCACACTCCCGGACACACCCCTGGCAGCCAGTGCTTCAAAGTGAAAAACACGCTGATCAGTGGCGACACGCTATTCATTAGCGGCTGCGGGCGGGTCGATTTACCCGGCTCTAACTCTGAAGACATGTACCACAGCATGTGCAAGCTGTGCAGCTTGCCTGATGACACGCTATTGCTGCCCGGTCATAACTATGGTCACGTGCCCAACGCCACCATGGGTGAAACGAAGAAAACCAATCTTTATCTACGCATCAATGACCTAGAGACCTGGTCTTCGATTATGGGCCACTAAGGATCACCAGCCGACCCGAACCACGAATAAAATCCGTTATCCGTTAGTTACCAGGAGCCGCATATGACTGACCTCGTCACTTACACATCCAAGGATTTGGTCGCCACCATCACCATCAATCGCCCAGATCGCATGAACGCCTTAAACGAGGAGGTCATTCTGGCGCTGCAAGCTGCGTGGCAGCGATTGGAATCCAGCGATGATCGGGTAGCAGTATTGACCGCAGCAGGAGACCGGGCTTTTTCTGTTGGCGCCGACGTGAAAGATGCCCCAAAAGAGATGTGGCAAGGGGTACCCAGCATTGGCGCAACCACCACCAAACCCGTCATCGCTGCCGTCAAAGGTTGGTGCATTGGCGGCTCCTACATCATCGTGCAAATGTGTGACTTAGTGGTGGCAGCAGAAAACACGAAGTTCAAGTACCCCGAGGCACAGCTGGGGTTTACTGGCGGACTGATTGCCAGTGCCGTGGCGAGGATTCCTCACAAGATCGCAATGGAATTCATGTTGCTAGGCGAAGACTTTGATGCCGAACGAGCACTGGCTGCTGGCATGGTGAATAAGGTCGTGCCTACCGGCGAAGAAGAAGCCCAAGCCCAAGCCTGGGCGCAAATTTTGGCGAACTCAGCACCACTGGTGGTGCAAGGTCTGAAGGAATTCAGTCTGGCAACGCTGAACAAAAGCCCTGCTGAAGCCGGGGCTATTGCCCGGGACCAGCTATTGGGCATTAAGTTCAGCGAGGACGGCGCTGAGGGACGCAAGGCCTTCGGCGAAAAACGCACCCCCCAATTCAAAGGCCAGTGAGCGCGCCGGCGACCCGAGCCTGCGCTACAGCGACATCTGGCCAAAGCAACGCCGCAGCTCCTGCACAAACAGCTCGGGCTGTTCAAAGGCGGCAAAGTGGCCGCCCTTATCCAGCTCATTCCAATACACAATGTTTGGATACCGCCGCTCTGCCCAGCTGCGAGGCGTGGCCACAATTTCCTTAGGAAAGATGCTGCAGCCTGTGGGAATTTTGACTTGTTGATCGGCAACCCCACTAAATGCCGTACCAAAACTCTCCCAGTACAGGCGCGCCGATGACGCACCGGTGCCCGGCAACCAATAGAACATGACGTTGTCTAACAGCTCCTGGCGGCTCAGCGCGTTCTCTGGGTGCCCATCGCAATCGGTCCACTCGTAGAATTTCTCAATAATCCAGGCTGCTTGTCCCATTGGGGAATCCACCAACGAATAGCCTAAGGTTTGAGGTCGAGTGCTTTGTTGAGAGGAGTACCCAGCACCCCACTGCTGGTAATAGCGCGCGCCTTCCAAGGCCACCTTGTCTCGTTCTGTGGGCTCAGCCAGCGCTTCCTTGGTTGCTCTGGCATTGGGCATGTTGACGTGAATGCCCGCACACTGCCCCAAGTTTTGCAGCCCAATCGCCGTGGTGACCGCCGACCCCCAATCGCCTCCCTGAGCGAAATAGCGTGAGTAACCCAAACGCTGCATCAGGGCGTCCCAGGCTTTGGCGATCTGCTCTACACCCCACCCGGTCGCTTCTGGCTTGGCAGAAAAGCCATAACCCGGCAATGAGGGACAAACCACATGAAACGCATCTTCAGGCTTACCGCCGTGAGCCACCGGATCCACCAATGGACCCAATACCTTATGAAACTCCACCACGGACCCGGGCCAACCATGGGTCATTAACAGCGGCCTGGCATTCGCCTCGGGGCTTTGCATATGAATAAAGTGGATATCTAGCCCATCTAACTCGGTAATGAACTGGGGAAATTGATTGAAGTAGGCCTCGCGATCGCGCCATTGATAATCATGCTGCCAATAGGACGCCAACTGCTTGGCATAATCCAGCGGCAAGCCCTGACTCCAATCCGTCGGCGTTTCGCGATCTGGCCATCGCGTCATCGCCAAACGCTGGGCCAAATCGTCCAACACCTGTTGGTCGATGTTAAGAGAGAAGGGACGAACGGAAGATGCTTGGGACACGACAATCTCGCACTAAAAATGGCCTTCGATCATCGCAGATTGTGAGAGCAAAACAAAAAGGGTCGCCGCAGCGACCCTTTATACATACGACCAGGCAAAAACCTAGGGCAACAAGTGCGCCACTGCGTCACGCTCTTCGGCAAGCTCAGTTTCAGTAGCCGACATCTTTTCTTGGCTGAAGGCGTTGACCTCCACACCTTGAACAATGCTCCAGTCGCCACCGCTGCAGGTTACTGGGAAGGAATAGATCAATCCTTCGGCAATACCATAGCTGCCATCGCTGTAAACGCCCATGGACAGCACCGTGTCGCTGCCCAGCGCCCAATCACGCATGTGATCGATGGCTGCATTGGCCGCAGATGCCGCACTGGATGCACCGCGGGCTTCGATGATAGCCGCACCGCGCTGCTGTACCGTTGGAATAAAGTCACCGGTGTACCAGTCCATGTCGATCAGTGACATGGCTTGCTCGCCAGCCACTGTGGCCCTGTGAATATCCGGGTATTGGGTGGCCGAGTGGTTACCCCAAATGCACAGACCTTCTACATCAGATACGTGCTTACCGGCTTTGGCAGCCAGTTGCGCCATGGCTCGGTTGTGATCCAGTCGGGTCATGGCGGTAAAGTTACGAGGATCCAAGTCGGGTGCGTTGCGTTGCGCAATCAGCGCGTTGGTATTGGCCGGGTTGCCCACCACCAACACTTTCACATTGCGGGACGCGTTGTCGTTTAGGGCCTTGCCTTGGGCAGAGAAAATCGCGGCATTGGCTTCCAGCAGATCTTTACGTTCCATGCCCGGACCACGAGGGCGGGACCCGACCAGCAGCGCATAATCCGCATCTTTAAAAGCCACGTTGGCATCATCGGTGTAAATGATGTCCTGCAGTAGCGGGAACGCACAATCATCGAGCTCCATCACGACGCCCTTAACCGCATCCAGCGCAGGCGTGATCTCCAGCAATTGCAGGATCACTGGCTGGTCTTTGCCCAACATGGCACCGGAAGCCACCCGGAAAAGCAGTGCATAGCCGATTTGGCCTGCCGCACCGGTGATGGTTACGCGTACTGGATCTTTCATCTTTATTCTCTCAACGATTAAACAAGTGGTTTTAAAGACCGCGCATTCTAAGGGGTCTGATACAAAATTGCCGCACCGAAATGACCGAGGCGCAGCAGCCAGCGGGAAAATTTGGCAAATCAGCCTGGAAAATGCTGGAACCGGGCCGGCT
>JAYOSS010000059.1:6224-13029 GCA_038139355.1 Gammaproteobacteria bacterium | reverse complement strand
AGCCAATACGGACTGGCCCATGCTGAATATCACGAGTTTTTCCGCAACTACCTGCAAAAATTCGATTACTACGATCTATTCCTCGTAGACATCGCATCCGGGCAAATCGTCTACTCCGTTTTCAAAGAGAGCGATTTCGGGACCAGCTTGCTAACCGGCCCCTATCGCAACACCAACATCGCGGAAGCCTTTGCAACGGCCAGTGGTTCCTCTGACCGCGACTCCACTCACTTCGCTGACTATCAACCCTATCTGCCCTCTTACAATGCACCAGCAGCGTTTTTCTCCAGCCCAATCTTTCGTGGTGAAGAAGCCGTTGGCGTGCTGATTTTTCAAATTCCCATTGACCAAATTAACCAGGTGATGACTGGTAACCAGCAATGGTCGAGCCATGGCTTGGGTAACTCAGGAGAGGCCTATCTGGTGGGTTCCGACTACGCTATGCGCAGCGATTCAAGATTTTTCTTGGAAAGTCCCGAAGACTATTTTGAAACCCTGTCCAACCTGAACTACCCAAAACAAAAAATCGCGCAACTGAGGCGTTTTGGTACCTCTATTTTGAACCAAAGTGTGAATACGGACTCGGTGCTCTACGCCCTTGCTGGCGACAAAGGGGCCCATATTGTTCAGGACTACCGCAAAGTACCGGTACTCAGCGCGTACGGTCCAGTGGAAATCGGCGATCAGCGCTGGGCGGTGCTTGCCGAAATCGATGCCGACGAGGCTTTTGCTCCTATTGCGGAACTGCAGCGGTCTGTCTCGATTTCAACGCTTTTGATTACCCTCGTATTGCTCAGCGTCGGTATAGCGGTCTCACGTACGTTGACCAGACCCATCACCGCCCTGACCCAGGCCGCCCAAGCCGTCGGCGCGGGCAAGGTGATCGAACCGTTAATTCAGAATTCACAAGATGAGCTAGGCGAACTCACCCGTCAGTTCAATCAAATGGCCAGCAATCTCTATCAACAGCGCCAGACCATCGACAAGCAAACCCAGGAGAATTACCAACTGCTGCTAAACGTCTTACCTGAACCCATCGCCAATCGACTGAAAAACGGCGAAGCCAAAATTGCCGACGCCTTCCCTAGCGTCAGCGTGCTTTTCGCCGATATCGTTGGCTTCACCGCCATGTCTCGAGATGTACCGCCAATCACCATATTGCGGATGTTGGATGAATTGTTCGGTGCCTTTGACCAAGCCGCCTTGGATTGCGGTGTCGAAAAAATCAAAACCATCGGCGACTCTTATATGGCGGTATGCGGCATGCCAGTACCCAATCACCACCATGCGGACCACATTGCAGAGCTGGCCTTGGAGATACTGCGCTGCTTGAAAGACTTTAATGAGCGCAATGGCACGCAGCTAAGCATGCGTATTGGCGCTCACAGCGGCGCTGTGGTCGCCGGCGTCGTCGGCTCCAGTAAGTTCATTTACGATCTGTGGGGCGACACCGTCAACATGGCCAGTCGCATGGAGTCGACCGGAGTACCAGACCACTTGCAAGTTTCTGAGAGCTTTCGAGATCACCTGACCAAAGACTTTGACGTCGCCTTCCGCGGAGAATTGCAGGTCAAAGGTATCGGCCCGGTGAATACCTACCTGATATCAACCCATCCCCTGGAGAGATAAGGCCAAGCGCTCAAATACGAGAGCGCCTACCAGAACCTGGCTCTACCAAGGCATAGGCCCGCCATCGTAGTTCAAGAACTTACCGCTGCGGGACATGTCCAACTCCAGGAAACGCTGCACCAGCGCTTGAGCGCTCTCGTCTACCGACAGATGCGCTTTAGGCCCGCCCATGTCAGTACGTACCCACCCTGGGTGGTACGCCGCAACCGCAATTTGCTGAGCAGCCAGCTCATTGCTCAAGGTGACCATGATGTTATTGACCGCGGCCTTGGATGCCCGGTAGCCATAGGCGTTTGCAGCCTCGTGCTGCTGACTACCCATTTGCGACGAGATAATGGCGATCTTTGCGCTAGCACTTGCAGCCAGATGGGTGGAAAACGCCTGTACCGTGAACAATGGCCCCACCACATTGACCCGCAGCATGTGCGTAAACGTATCCATCGCTTGGGCGGTCAGGGCATTTTCGTCACTGGCCAGCCCCCCATAGCCACTATTCACGCCAGCGTTGCAAACCAACAAATCCACTGGGCCATCAATGGCCTTTGCCGCCGCGGCAAGCGAATCCGCAGCCGTCACATCCATGCCTACAATGCTTACGTTATCGACACTGCTGGCATAACGCTGCAGCTCTTCCGCGTTTTCTGGATCGCGACAGGTAGCAACGATCTGTTGCACATGTTCCGCTAGGTGCTGAACCAAGCCCAGCCCAACTCCCCGATTCGCTCCGGTGATGACGACACGCTGCATAGTCATTCCTTTTGTCCAAGTTGTTTCAGGTTTGACAGATCAAATCCGCCATACGTTCCGCCACCATGATGGTCGGCGCATTGAGATTACCGTTGGTAATATGGGGGAAAATCGATGCATCCACCACGCGTAGTGCCGACACTCCTCTGACTCGCCCCTTGGGATCCACCACCGCCTCGGAGTCTGTACCCATGCGACAGGTGCCGCAGGGATGATAGGCGCTTTCCGCGTGAGCGGCGATAAATGCATCAAGCTGCGCATCCGAAACCTGGTCAGCACCGGGACTGAGCTCGGGGCCACGCAAATGATCCAGCCCAGGCTGGGCAAAAATTTCCCTGGCTTTACGAATGGCGGCTCTAAACACCTGCCAGTCATCTGGGTGGCTCAGGTAATTGAAAGCTATCTTCGGTGGGTCCTGAGGTCGTGTGCTGCGTAACGTTACAGACCCTCGGCTTTTCGGCAGCATGGGCCCAACGTGTACCTGGAAGCCGTGACCCTTAGCCTTGGCCGAACCATCGTAAGACATGGCAGTGGGCAAAAAGTGAAATTGAATATCCGGTTGGGCTTGGGAGGCGTCACTTCGGATAAAACCGCCCACTTCAAAATGGTTGGTTGCACCCAAGCCCTGCTGCCTCAGCAACCATTGAGCACCGATCTTAGCCCGGCCGAGCAAACCCAGGTGTTTGTGCAAAGAAACGGGTAATGTGCAGGCCTGCTGCACATAAACCTCCAAATGATCCATAAGATTTTGGCCAACGCCGGGATGGTCCAGCAGCGGTTGAATACCCACAGATTCCAGATGGCCTGCTGGGCCGATGCCAGACAGCATCAGCAGCTGAGGTGAATTTATAGCGCCGGCACAGAGTAAGACTTCGCGATGGGCAGCAACCGTCACGTTCCGGCCTGCTATGTTAGCCTCAAGGCCAACAGCAGCGCCTGCCTGCAAACATAAACGTTGAACATTGGCCTTGGTGAGTATCCGCAAATTCTTGCGCTGTGCTGCTGGACGTAAATAAGACCGGGAAGCCGACGACCGACGCCCTTGGGCAACGGTCATCGGCATGGGCCCAAACCCTTCTTGTTGGGCGCCATTCAAATCCGCGGTGTAGGGATATCCAGCTTCCGCGGTGGCGCGCAAAAAAGCGTGATACAGCGGATTTTTCAGGTCACCAGGGGTTGTTCCCAAAGGACCAGCACCGCCGCGAAAGTCATCCGCGCTGCGCCCTTCATCAGCACCTTGAGCCTTCTTAAAATAGGGCAGCACAGACTCGTAACCCCAGCCTTGAGCGCCCATGGACTCCCAGCGATTAAAGTCCGCGGCATTGCCACGGACATAAACCATGCCATTGATGGATGAGGAGCCGCCTAACACACGGCCCCTGGGACAGGCCAAGCGTCGACCGTTCATATGCGGTTCCGCTTCGCTGCGGTAGCACCAATCGAACTTAGGCTGCCCCATCGGCAGGTAAAAGGCGGATGGCATTGCCAGCTGCCAGCTGCGATCAACGCCACCGGCCTCGAGCAGTAATACCGTAGTGTCGGGATCCTCGCTCAAGCGGTTGGCCAACACGCAGCCTGCGGACCCCGCGCCGACGATGACGTAGTCGGCTTGTAATGCTGCTTTGAGGTGTGGGAATTGGTCTGAAATAAAGCTACTACCAGGTTGAGGTTGGGGGCGGACTAGGTCAAACGCTGAACGTCAATGTGTTGAACATTCAAGGAACTCACCTCGTAATCGATAAAGTGCTTCACGTAGGCGGCATCTTTTTCCTCTACCAATGCTGCTAGCGCGGTAGAAATGATGGCTTCCAACATGCCCGCCGAATCTGCGCCATGCTCCCCGGCGCTTTCGCTGAGTGAGGTGATGGTCTCTTTGGCAACGCTCCATTTAGACATGATATGCCTCCTAGTATTGGCTAGTGTTGGCCGCCCTTGCCTGAAACAGACTCAGGCCGGCGCTTCGTGCAAGTCAAACGCGTCGTGTAATGCTCGCACCGCCAGCTCTACATAGCGCTCAGCAATCACCACTGAAATTTTAATCTCGGATGTTGAGATCATCTGAATGTTGATGTTCTCTGCCGCCAGTTTGTCAAAAACCTTGGTCGCAACCCCAGCATGAGATCGCATGCCGACGCCAACAATGGATACCTTGGCGATAGCATTGTCGCCAGTAACTTCTCTGGCGCCAATTTCTTGTGCGACGGCTTGCAGCAGTTCCAGTGTGATCTCGTAGTCTTGACGTTTAACGGTGAATGTAAAGTCCGTCATACCGTCAACGCCGGTATTTTGGACGATCATGTCGACTTCAATACCTTTCGCACCCACAGGGCCAAGGATTTTAGAAGCAATACCCGGAATATCCGGCACTCCAGACACCGTGACCTTTGCTTCGTCCACTGCATGAGCGATGCCGGATACGACCGCTTGTTCCATGGTTTCGTTCTCCAATGTGATTAGGGTTCCGGGCCCATCAACGAAGGTCGACATGACCCGCAATGGCACCCGGTACCTGCCTGCAAACTCTACGGATCTGGGGTGTAGCACTTTCGAGCCAAGGCTGGCCAGCTCCAACATTTCTTCAAACGTAATTTGGCTGAGACGCCTGGCGCCCTCCACGATGCGAGGATCAGTCGTAAAAACACCCTCGACATCGGTACAAATTTCGCACTCATCGGCCCCCAATGCCGCGGCCAAGGCGACCGCCGAGGTATCTGAACCGCCACGACCCAACGTGGTGATGTCACCGTGTTCGTTAACCCCCTGAAATCCAGCCACTACCGGGATCACGCCGTTGCGGATTTCCAGCTCCAAGGCCTGGGTATCGATGTGTTCAATTCTGGCACGGCCATGAGCGTTGTCGGTGCGAAAGCAAATTTGATCCGCCAAGAAGGATTTGGCCGGCAGCCCCAGCTCCAGCAACGCGATACTCAATAGCGCGATAGTCACTTGCTCGCCGGATGCAGTGAGCACATCCATTTCTCGGCGACTTGCCCGCTCACCACCAAGCTCTTTGCCCATGGCAACCAGGCGGTTGGTTTCGCCAGACATAGCAGACACAACCACCACCACCTGATGCCCTTGATCACGGTATCGGGCAACCCGTTTGGCTACATCAGCTATGCGCTCGGTAGTGCCGACGCTGGTGCCACCATATTTTTGAACGATCAGTCCCATACTACTTCCTGCTAGGAAACTCACACAGCGTCGCTATTTCGACGCATACCCTTGTCTCGGGCCACTAAGATGTCAGCTTGGTTTCAACCCATTCTCGAGCAGCGGTCAGTGCTTGCTTAACTGCCTCAGGATTGGTTCCGCCGCCAGCTCGGGCAAGATCCGGCCTGCCGCCGCCCTTGGCTCCAACCATCGGCGCTACGGTTTGTAGCAGCTCCGCCGCGGATAAACGCTGGGACAGAGCCTTATTGGCCGCGGCAGCCATGCCAACCTTGCCATTATCCACCACTGCTAATAGCAGCAGCGCATCGCCCTGCATTTTCGAGAGTAGACTCTCCATAACCTGGATCATGGACTTGTTATCGCCCTCAATTTGCGCCGCCAAAAAGCTAACGCCTTCAATGGTAATCGACTGACCGAGCAAGTCAGATCCCTGACTGGCAGCCAACTGCTGGCCCATTTGTTCGATCTGGCGCGTCAGTGCACGATTGTCCGCAGCCAGCTGCTTGATCTTGTTCAACAGCTCTCGACGACTCACCTTGAGGGTGTCGGCTGCGGTGTTCAGATCCGTTTGATCCTCCCGCACCGAGGCCAAAGCCGCTTCACCAGTTACCGCCTCAATCCGGCGAATGCCTGCGGCGATACCGCCTTCACTGACAACTCTAAATAGACCGATGTCTCCGGTGCGCTCCACGTGCGTGCCGCCACAGAGTTCCATGGAAAATCCGTCACCCATGCTCAGCACCCGGACCTCTTCGGCGTATTTTTCGCCAAAAAGCGCGGTGGCGCCATCGGCCACCGCCTGATCAAAGCTCATCACCGCAGTGCCAACATTGCTGTTGAGCCGGACTTGGGCATTCACCAAATCTTCAATTTGCTGCAGCTGCGCACTGTCCACAACACCTTCGTGGGCAAAGTCGAAACGCAGCTTTTCTGCGTTCACTAAAGAGCCTTTTTGCTGAACATGGTCGCCAAGGACCTGACGCAGCGCGGCATGCAGTAAGTGGGTCGCTGAGTGATTCGCCATGGTTTTGCTGCGAGCGGCCGGGTCCACTTGGGCATCTAAGGTGTCTCCAGCAGCAATGGAACCTTCCAACAGTCTGCCAATATGCAGAAATTGATCGCCGCTAACTTGAGTATCGCTGACCGAGAAGCGTGCTGATTCACCAGCGAGTTCGCCGACATCCCCTACCTGGCCACCGCTTTCCGCGTAAAACGCGGTTTGATTCAAGACCACAACGCCTGGGGTGCCCTGGGC
>JAYOSS010000059.1:3345-6214 GCA_038139355.1 Gammaproteobacteria bacterium | reverse complement strand
CGCTCTAGCGGCTCGCCGTTTTCATCGAAAACCGCCAACACCTGCGCCTGATTTTGTAGATGCTGATAGCCACAGAACTCTACTTTTTCTTTAACGCTGATTTTTTGACCCAAACTGGTCGAAAAACTGGTAGCCGCTCGGCCTCTGGCCCGCTGTTCTTCCATGGCTGCGTCAAAGCCTGCCTGATCCACAGACATGTTTAGCTCTCGCGCCACATCCGCCGTCAGGTCCACGGGGAAACCGTAGGTGTCATAGAGTTTAAAAGCCACGTCCCCGGGCAGAGTGTTACCGGACACTTCACCCAGCTCTTTTTTCAGCAGCGTCATGCCCTGATTCAAAGTCTCACTAAAGCGGGCTTCTTCATCGGCCAGCGCCTTGGTGACTTGTTCCGCCCGCTCTTGCAGCAGCGGGTAAGCATCGCCCATCTCTTCTACTAGCACCGGAACCAATTTGTGGAAAAAAGCGTCCTTAATATCCAGCTTATAACCATGACGCAGTCCACGACGAATGATTCGGCGTAGCACATAGGCCCGGTCCTCATTGCCAGGCAAAACCCCATCAGCAATCAAAAACGCACTACTGCGAATGTGGTCCGCGATGACGCGCAAGGATGCGGTGTTAAGTATTTCTTTGGCGTCAGTGATGCCGGCATGCTTACCCGCCTCTTGCATCACACGGGCAAACAAATCGATTTCGTAGTTGCTGTGCACGCCCTGCAGGATGGCCGCCATACGCTCAAGACCCATACCCGTATCCACGCCGGGTTGAGGCAACGAATCCAGACTGCCATCGGCATTTCGATCGAACTGGGGGAATACCAGATTTTGGAATTCAATGAAGCGATCCCCATCCTCGTCGGGGGAACCTGGAGGGCCACCGGCCACAGACGGCCCGTGGTCGTAAAACAATTCGGTACAGGGACCGCAGGGACCGGTATCCCCCATGGTCCAAAAGTTCTCTTCTAGGGAGATGATACGTTCATCCGCAATGCCAACCTTATCGCGCCAAATTTTGCGGGAATCCTCATCCGTGGGGTGCACAGTAATGAGAATTTTGCTGGCATCCAAACCCACCACTTGTGTCGCAAATTCCCATGCCCAAGTGATGGTTTCTTCTTTGAAATAATCGCCGAAACTGAAATTACCCATCATTTCAAAAAAGGTGTGATGACGAGCGGTGTAACCCACGTTTTCAAGATCGTTGTGCTTGCCGCCGGCACGCACGCAGCGTTGGGCAGAGGTCGCTCGTTTGTAGCCCGGATCAGATTTGCCCAGCAAGGGGTCTTTGAATTGATTCATGCCAGCGTTGGTAAACAACAACGTGGGATCGTTATTGGGCACCAAGGAACTGGATGGAACGATGCGATGGCCTTTTGACTCGTAGAAGTCCAAAAAAGCGGTGCGTAAATCTGCGGTTTTCATGGTGGAAAAGCTGGCCACTAAAAGATCGCGAACTATAGAGCATTCGAACCGCTATTGGCAGAACCTGTCCATGGCGAGGCGCAACAATATTGGTTCAGTGGCACGACAAAGTTGACTCTGCTCTGTGCTGGGCACAAACCCACCCTGCGAGGCCTCGCGCTGCCTGCCCAGGGGCCCATCCACGTTGCGACAAACCATCAGCAAGGCAATGTCGCAGCATCTGGACAAAAGCCGATCAGAAGATTTTCAGCCCGGCTAGTAGGCTTGCTCCTGATAATAGTTCACGTTCAGCTCTGCGCTAACCACTCGATCGTCGTCTCGTAGCTTGGCGACAAAGGTGTTCACCGCTGCTTTATCCTTGGAGATCAATACTGCGGCAGGCTGGGCGGAAAAGACGTGCTTAACGGTCAACCCATAGTCCGCTGCCAAACCGTCTAAACTGGCCGGGGAATACAACACCACGATCATGCCCCCGTCCGTGGTACCCAAGCGACCGCTCGATGGTTCCGCGACCACGAACAACCGGTCTTTGGCGTCTATCTGTTCCGATGCGTAGGTCCTCGCCGCTGCCTTCGTGAGCACGGCGTGTTCGCCAAGTAGCGCTACTCGATCTCGCTGCAGAACAGTAGATGCTGGCAGCACGGTCAACTCCGACGCAATGACGGGAGAATGGTCTTGTGCAAACACCGTGGCGGGTTTCAACACTAGCGTTATGGCTATTAGTATTTTTTTCATCCTGATGGATTACCTGTACTCAATTTTGATCTCGTAAGAATGCAGCGTCAGCGGGTTTCCGCTTTTGTGATCGTAGGCACTTAGCGTCCAATCACCCGCCATGCTTTCGCCATAAAAAGCGCTCGCAGACAGGTAAGCCGCCTTAGCTTGAATGGCGGTAGCAGCCACAGCGTAGGGCTGCCAGATCGTTGTCGTGGTGCCAGAGGGCGAGGTAAGGCGAAAGCCCACCTCACTTGGATCCTCGTGGGTCATGGTTAACCGCACCAACACATACTCAACGGTTCCGTTTGTGTTCACGTTAAGGGTTCGGGTGACGGGTACGCCAAAACCCACGTCCAAATCCATTGTCCCAGTGGAGATCCAGCCCAGCGTCGATCGATCACCCAGGCTACCCAAGGCAAAGTCTCGAGCCGCCGTCACCGCCGCGGTGACATCAATACCGCCGAAACCGTAGTAGTTGTGGTAAGTGTAGCCAACATCATTCGTGACCCATTCGTGGTAGGGAATACCATCGACCAACACAGGCGGAATTGACGCATCTACTTGCTGACTGGTTTCCGCCAAGATGTGCTTCACATCACGCATCGTTAACTGCGGATTGGCCTCAAGCATCAGGGCGATGGCACCAGACGCATTCGGCGCGGCGCCGGATGTGCCGTTCATGGTACTCGTATAATTGCAGTTGCTGTTTTCAGGGTGGGGAGAGTCTTTGG
>JAYOSS010000059.1:0-3335 GCA_038139355.1 Gammaproteobacteria bacterium | reverse complement strand
CGGTACCTCCAACATAGCCTTTAGTGCAACCTTGAACGTCAGTCGCCATCAGAGCCGGTTTGCCACCAACGTCGCTGCTGCCATTTTCACCGCCAGGTGCCGACACCCAAATCGCCGAGCCTACTGTTGAATAGCTAGAACGCGTGCCATCTGCGTTCAGGGCGCCAACAACAATGATATTGGCATTGTTGTGGGTAGAATCTTGGTTGACGTCCCGGCATGACAGGCCGCCATTGCCCGTGCCACAGATTCCATTGGAATTGGAATTGAAGTTGTTTCCAGCGGACTTCACAAAAATCGCCCCCTTGCCTTCACGCATAGCAGGAAGCGTTTCATTGAAGGTTGTTTCCTCCCGGTTTTTCAGCGGATCATCAATTCGCCGGGATGCCGAACCCCAGCTGTTGTTAAAAATGTCTATGTCTTTGGAATAGGCTTCGCCGCCGAAAGTCGAAATCCAATTGGCCGTGGATTGGCTGATCAACCAGTTGTATCCCTTCAAAAACACTTTGGGCGCCACGCCTCTCAGTCCGACGTCATTCCACCCTTCCGCCGCCGCGATACCGGCGACGGCAGTGCCGTGGTCACCACCGCTTCCCTCGCGGGTTGGATCGTCATCGGCGTCAATAAAGTCATAAGAGCCAGACACCACGTTACCCACCAAATCTTCGTGACCCACTTCTAATCCAGTGTCGATGACAGCGAGCACGACACCGCTACCGGTATAACCCGCAGCGATTGCGCCGGACACATTCATGTCGGCGCCAACACGCCCCCCGGTGTGGGCGAAATTCGTTTGCCCGGTGTTGGCAAGAGACCACTGGTGTTTGTATAGAGGGTCTGTGCGCAGGAATATGGAGACAGTCGATGGCGCTGAATCGATATACCCGTCGTTCACGACATAGGAAAAGCTGTCAGACTGAACCGCGTCTGCTGCTGTCGAGTACTCGAAGACTCCCGTGGCAACGTCGATGAGGGTTACAACCCCATGGACGGTTCGCGTTGTTATTCTGTAGGTCACCGGCCTGTTATCTTGGGATGTCGATGCCAATGCACCCGCTAATTCGTTGCTGGCTTTTGGGAGTAACTGAAGATCCAAATACTGCGGTTTTGTCGTCGGCATGGTGTGCACATGCTTGTCTAGCGGCATGGCGTCGACATCATCGTTCACACCGTCATTGTCATCGTCTGAATCAGCGTTATTGCCTACACCATCCTCGTCCGTGTCTTGATTCTCAGAGGGATCCATAGGGAACCTGTCTAGCGCATCATTGACTTCATCGCCGTCATTGTCCGGGTCTATCGCATCAGCAAGACCGTCAAGATCGCTGTCTGCCGCATCTAGCGGCATCGCCACATCCTGGAACAAATACCTAGGCTCGGTTTGTAGGTTAAAGCGCTCAACACTTGCACCCTCTATGGCCAACTCTGCGACCGCTTCTAAGAAAGCACCTTGAGAGGCTGTCGCAATGTTTGCCGCCATTTGAGATCGAGGATCCAGCGCCGGATCCGCTATGATCGCGTTCACCACGGCAATGGATCCCGCCAGCGCCGCGAAGATTTTCGCGTCGGACTGCATCTGTGGAAAAACCTCAGCGAACGCATCCTGCAAAACATCCTTTAAGACCACAGCAGAAGTGAGATCTAATGCCCTTTCGCCATCAACCGCTCGAAGCACTTGCTTGGCAAGCGCCTGAACCAACAACATTGAACGATCTGACAGGCCTGTGGATGCGATCGCGAACTCTTGCGCTGTTTGCTGAAGAAGTCCCAACTGTTGGTTAATGCGCTGCAGTCGCAGCGCTTGTAGATCACCTGCTGCTAGGTTCTGCCAGCCATCGGTTGTTAGCACCTCATGGGGGGAGGCTGCGATTTTCAAAGCGGTGAGTAATCTCGCCTGGGATTCAACCTCCTCTACAGCAGCCAGAATCGATGTTAGCGCGGTGATGAAGGCTGACTCTCGGCGACTTGTCGGCACTTGAGCCGTCAACGCCAAATGCGGCAATCGCTGACCTGTCGTTATATCCGTTCCTCCCGTGGACACCACATTTATAACGACACCCTTAGACAGCTCAAAAGTGGTCAGCCGAAAAAAACCTTCTTTGTCTGTCAATCCAAACGGTTCGTTTTCATCTTGTTTACCGTTCCCGTTCATATCGACAAAAACCACCGCCCCGGCCATAGGGGCTATAGCCACTCTTCCTTCAAAGGCGTCGACGACAGCGATGGATAATTCCTCAACATCCCTGAGAGTGCCATCGGATACCTCTACTGATACCGAATAGGTGTTGTCGCCATTACGATCCGTCGGCTTTTCAAAATCTGGTGCTCGCCGGAAAGACAGCGCTCCCGAGGAAGAAATAACGAAAGACGCCTGATCGTCACCACCGCTGATCGAGTAGATGAGCTTATCTGCGTTGCCGTCTGTCGCATTGATATTCGCCACCGACGTGCTGCCTTCCTGCACCGAAAGCAAGCCCATGGCCGCAATCGATGGTGCCAGAGTCGTACCCTGCGACGCCGAACCGCTTCCACCACCGCCACAACCAACAGTGGCGAGAGCAAGAATCATCACTCCAATAAACCTAGACATCGCACCTACGTCCTTGCCGAAGCAATAGCGGGCTCTATCTACTGCCGGCCCTGTTAACTTTTAGTTGACGAAAGGTTACGGAATGACCGCAGAACAAACTAACGGTTTGTTCTAGTATTATGTGAACTGTTTCAAATTTTTTGCTCCAGAGAACGGCAGATAATATCTGTGAGAGAACTTTTTGGGCCGAAATAGCGAAACGAGTTAGTACAAACGTTCGGGGCGCGGAACACATTTATGATTAACGCGGGATCTGGAGAACCATGCGTATTTCGTCAGTCCAGATTTTTCTATCGAGAAAGATGGTCAACGCGTCGAGCCATATGACGCTGGATTAAACCAACAGATAGACACGAAGGGAGCGCTGGCCTTTACGCCAATTACCGGGCGGTCTATTGAGACGCGGCAGTGTTCCGACTCCGAACTCGGGCTGCAACCGGTTACTCGAAGTCTAAGCTCGACCCCTCTGATTCTTCCTTGAGCACCCAGTCGATAGCCTTGCCAGCTAAGGCGCCAGAGAAGCCGCGCCTTGCAAGCATACGTGCCAAACGCCCACGCTCTTTCTGGCCTTGCTGCCATACCGAGTCATGACGGTTTGAACCGCGGCGCCCCCACCGTCCACGGGAATCAACGGCATCATCACCATTGCCCTCTCCCTCACGCACATCCGCATTAGCGATTGCATCAGCGTCGTCAACAGATACCGGATCTTCTTCGTCCTCCCAACCACGACGCTGTAGCTGGG
>JAYOSS010000058.1:0-13119 GCA_038139355.1 Gammaproteobacteria bacterium | reverse complement strand
GAAGAAGCCGGGTTAAAGGCGCTTTTTCCGGTGACCTCACCGGCACAACCCCAGCAACAAGCAGCACAACCACCAGCCCCCGCGCGGCCCGATGTTGAGCCTGGGGTCTATGTCCAGCACGCATCGTTCCGCTTACCCCAGAGCGCATTGATCTGGAAAAACAACAACGCCCAGATACCCGGCGTTAAAGTTTTTGCCAAAGGCGAACGATTTGTAACAGTTAGTGGTCCGTTTTTGGACCGAGGTCAGGCAACGAACTATTTAGCGGAATTCGGGGTTACAGCAACGCCTTATTTCATCACCAGCGATGTTTTGGCCGTTCGGTCTTAAATGAGACCTGAGTTAGGAGAGCACCATGGCAGACGAAGAAAATGTAAAGCCCGAAGATGAGTCAGCGGCTGGGCAGGCGGTTGAAGCAGCCGCGGCAACACAACCCGAGGATTCATCTGCAGCCCCAGGCACGGCATCGGCCCAGCCTGAAGAGGCAGACGATGCGACAGCTAGCGTAACGGATGGTGCGGAAGAGGCCATGGACGCTATTGCAGCAAACGTCAAAAACCGCGCGGCGGAAATCGAAGACGTGCTTGCAGAGGTGAGCGAATCCAGCCCACCGGAACCCAGGCCGGTAGAGCCAGCGGCTCCAGCAGAAGCGGCGGCGACCCAGGCGAGTAAGGGTAACGCCAGCGGTGGGAAAGACGATGAGGACGAACCCAACCTGCAGATCAGTGTTGGCGGCGAAACCCTGCGTATTTCTACCGCTCATCCTCTGATCGAGGACATTGGTGAGCAGCTGCAAAAATCCCAGCGATATACGTTCTATTCCGTCGGCGCCTTATGCGCTGCGCTGTTGGCGGCGGTGTTGTTCTACATGCTGATGGCGGCGCAGCTGTCCGCAAAAGTCAAAGAAATCGACTCCATGTTGGGAGCCATGGCCAAGCGCACCTTGCAGATGACCAAGGGCATCGAGAGCTTTAACGCTCTAGAAAACCGGGTGGAGCAAGGCTTGGCGAATCAACTCATGCTGCAAGAAATGCTGGCGGCCAACGAAATTGCCATGGGCGATCTGGACCAGCAGCTTGGCGGCATGCCCGGATTGATGGGACAGCGCACGGACGACGCGTTGGCTCAGACCCAGCAAGCACTGCAAGCTCGGGTAGAAGCCGTGCACGCAGAAACCAAGCGGTTGCTTGAGGATCTGCAGCGAACCCAGCGCAGTCTGGACGAGCAAAAAGCGGCGGTGGGCTCGTTGGGAGGCATCCGGCGGGAATTGTCCGAGCTGCGGGGCAGCATGCAGAGCGTTGAAAAAACCGTGGCGGATTTGTACATCATTGAGCGCGCGCGGCTGGCCAAGCAGGTGAGAGATCGTGAACCCGTGGGGTTGGGTGAGTAATCACCCAACACTCATCATTTTGGTTGATAGCAGGACAATAAAAACGATAAAAACGTGACCTGATCGACAACTTTAGGTGTACATGGCAAGGCGAAATGATGGCCCTCGGGCCACTAAGAGCGTAGCTTCAACCCCTCGCGACGAGAGATGACAAGGCATGTCTGAAAATTTCATCCCCATTCTGCTGATCACCCTGACCATCGCGCTGATCATCATTCTGTTCATTGTGATCAGCTACATTCTAATGCGAATCCGTTCTTTAGAAGCACTCCAGAGTGAAGGCGGGTCGCAAACACCGGGTCAGGGCGACAAATCTAAGTCGGGCGGATCTCTGTCAGGATTCCGCGGTAAAGCCATTTGGGATGCCTTGGAAAACCCGGGTAAGCACCCTGGCGTTATCGAACAGCTGAGCAACCGCTATGCCTTCGTGTTGGCACGGCATATCGAACAAGTCATTGATCAAGGCCAGTTGGACAGACAGCGCAACCGCGAAGCAGTGCCTGAAAGCGATGCCGCCGTTGGCGGCCTGCGCGGCGAGGTTCACTCTTGGTTACCGCAATCCTACGTGCAGCGGTTTTATCGCATCGGCGCTCACTCGGTTACCGTGCCCGAAGAAGATCTGGCCGAGCTGCGAGCCGAGGTGCGGGGCTTGATAGAAGAAATCTTGAATCGCCTACACATGGAAGACCAAGGCCGCGGCATTGCCCAGTTGGTTACCTCCCATACGCTGGATTTCAGTAGCCAGGCCCGAGGCGAAGAATACAATACGTCCCTGCCAGAGCCGGACGACGAGGACGCCGCCGAACGAAATCTTTAACGCTCCCTAAGCACCCGGCAACAAGCTCAGGTAGGATTGCCGGGTTGCAAGTTAAGCGGGGCCATTCTTGGACATCTCCCACATTCTCGATGGACTTAACGAGTCCCAGCGTGAGGCGGTTTCAGCACCGTTAACCAATGCCTTGGTGGTAGCGGGTGCCGGCAGCGGCAAGACCCGGGTGCTGGTGCACCGTATCGCTTGGTTGATTGATGTGGAGGGTGTGTCGCCCCACGGAATCCTGGCGGTAACCTTCACCAACAAAGCGGCTGCGGAATTGCGCGCACGCACCGAATCACTGCTGAACATCAGCGCGCGCTCCATGTGGGTAGGCACGTTCCATGGCCTGGCTCACCGGCTGCTGCGAATGCACTGGGCCGAAGCCGGGCTGCCGCAAAATTTTCAGATTATCGATGGCGACGACCAGGTGCGGCTAATCAAGCGCATCATGAAGGCCCAGGACATCGACGAAAAAAAATGGCCTGCCCGTCAGGCGGCCTGGTTCATTAACGGCCAAAAAGACGAGGGCAAACGCGCCCATGAAGTCGCGCCGGGGGAAGACCTGTTTCAGATCACGCACAAGCGTATCTATCAAAGCTACGAAGAGGTGTGCGACCAAGGCGGGTTGGTGGACTTTGCGGAGCTGCTGCTGCGTTCCCACGAACTTTGGCTCAACGATGCCACCCTGCTGGCACACTATCAGCAGCGTTTTGGACACCTGTTGGTGGACGAGTTTCAGGACACCAATACCATTCAATATGCCTGGCTGCGGGTGTTGGCGGGACGCCAGGGTAAGGTGATGGCGGTGGGGGACGACGATCAGTCCATTTACGGATGGCGCGGCGCCAAGGTTGAGAATATCCAGCAGTTTGCTGCCGATTTTGACGATGTGGCCACCATTCGCTTGGAGCAAAACTATCGCTCTACCCAAACCATTTTGGATGCTGCCAATGGGCTGATTCAGCGCAATGCCAACCGACTGGGTAAAGAACTGTGGTCCGAAGGTCAGCGCGGTGAACCTATTAAAGTTTACGCAGGTTTCAATGACCTCGATGAAGCACGGTTTATCGCCGAGCGTATTCAACAGTGGATTGATCAGGGCGGCAGCCCAGACGAGGCCGCGATTCTTTACCGCTCCAATGCCCAGTCCCGGGTATTGGAAGAAGCCCTGCTGAGGCTAAACATTCCCTACCAAATCTATGGGGGGCAGCGCTTTTTCGAGCGGGCAGAAATCAAAAATGCCCTGGCCTACATGCGTTTAATGGAAGACCGTCATTCCGATACCGCCTTTGAGCGAGTGGTAAATACTCCTACCCGCGGCATCGGCGACAAAACCTTAGAAGGTATCCGCCAGCTGGCACGAACGAATCAGACCTCGCTGTGGCAGGCGGCCAAGGACGGTATCGCAGGCGGTGCTTTTACGGCCCGAGTGAACGGCGCCGTGGGCGGGTTTCTGACCCTTATTGATGAGCTGGCCGAAGCGGTGGCACCCATGCGCCTAGATGAGCTTGCGGAACACGTCATTGACGCTAGCGGACTGATGACCTTTCACAGTCAGGAGCGGGGCGAGCGCGGCTTGGCGCGCAAAGAGAACCTTCAGGAACTGGTCTCCGCCTGCCGCCAATTTAGCGGCGACTTGGTCTTTCCTTTTGAGGACAGCGATCGGGCAGAAGTCAGCGTGCTGCAAGAATTTTTAGATCAAATGACGTTGGATGCCGGTGATCGGCAAAGTGCGCAAGGCCCCAGCGTGCAAATGATGACCCTGCACTCGGCCAAGGGTCTGGAGTTTCCGCTGGTATTTTTGGGCGGCATGGAAGAGGGCTTGTTTCCTCATCGCATGTCCGCCGAAGAACCCGGGCGGTTGGAAGAAGAACGGCGTCTGGCTTATGTGGGCATCACTCGAGCCATGCAGGAGCTGTATCTGACTTACGCCGAAAGTCGTCGGCTGCACGGACAAGATAGCTACAATCGCCCCAGCCGGTTCTTGCTGGAAATACCCCAGGACCTGTTGTCTGAAGTACGCATGAAGTCGAGTACCCAAGGTTTGTTTAGCGGCGGCTACGCCTCAGGCAGTGCGCCGGGTTTGTTGCAAGAAGAATCTAATGGCATGCGTATGGGGCAACGAGTGCTCCACGGCAAATACGGTGAAGGCGTCGTGCTGCAATTTGAAGGCAACGGCGAGCGGGCCAAAGTGCAGGTGAATTTTGCTGAAGGCGCCAAGTGGCTGATGGTTGGCTACGCCAATTTGCAGGTAATGGATTAACCAAACGAAAAAACCAGAGTGAAGACAAGAGTATGAGTGAGGCGACAATGACGCAAAGATCAACACCGCTGAAAACGCTAGGTACAGCGTTAGTGACCTTGGCAGGCCTATGTTTGGCCTTGCTGACAACAGGCTGCGCTCCGGCAAATAAGGGCGCGGCAACCGCCGCGGGTCAGAGCGCTCCGGCCCAGGTCTATGAATGGAAGATGGTAACCACCTGGCCAAAGAACCTGCCGGGATTGGGTGTAGCACCAGAACGTTTGGCCGAGCGATTGCGAGTCATGAGTAACGGCCGATTAAACATCAAAGTCTACGGCGCGGGAGAGCTGGTGCCGGCGCTGGGCGTGTTTGACGCGGTATCTCAAGGCACCGCCCAGATGGGCCATGGCGCCGCCTACTATTGGCGCGGTAAAAATCCTGCCGCGGCGATGTTTGCCACGGTGCCCTTTGGCATGAACGCCCAAGAAATGAATGGCTGGCTGCACTATGGCGGCGGCATGGAGCTGTGGCGGGAGCTGTACGCAAAGTTCAACTTAGTCCCCTTCGCTGCGGGCAATTCCGGTGTGCAAATGGCGGGCTGGTTTAACAAAGAAATCAACTCCATTGACGACATACAGGGTTTGCGCATGCGTATCCCCGGCATCGGTGGTGAAGTGCTGCAACGAGTCGGCGGCTTGCCCGTGATTCTGCCGGGCGGGGAGATTTTCACCGCGCTACAAACGGGATCCATTGACGCCACAGAGTGGGTTGGCCCCTACAACGATTTGGCTTTTTCCCTGCACACCGCAGCCAAGTATTACTACTATCCGGGCTGGCACGAGCCCGGCCCTATTTTGGAAGCCATGGTGAACAAAGATGCGTGGGAATCCTTGCCGCCAGATCTGCAAGCCATGGTGGAAACCGCCACCCAAGCCATAAACGAAGATTTGTTGAGCGAGTTCACCGCCCGCAATAACGCGGCTCTGGATACCCTGATTAATGAGCATGGCGTGCAGTTGCGGCGGCTGCCGGATGACGTTATTGCCGCTTTGCGGGACGCGTCCCAAGAAGTGGTGGCAGAAATCGCCGAGGCAGATCCCTTGGCCAAACGTATCTACGAATCCTATATGGCCTACTTCCAGGAAGTGCGCCGCTATCACGCCATCAGCGAGCAGGCCTATTTGAACGTGCGGGAATAGCACCCCGGCACGTTGACCTGACTAAGGACGGATTCACTAGGAGTAACCATGGAACTAAAGAACACCGAGTATGAAGTGGACAGCCAGGGCGTGGCGACTATCTGGCTCAACCGACCCCATCGGATGAACGCCTGGACCGGTAAACTGCATACCGAGTACCGACATCTGTTAAAGCAAGCGAACGACGACCCCAAGGTGCGAGCGGTTATTGTCACCGGTCGAGGTAAGGGTTTTTGTGTGGGGGGCGACAGTCAGGCCCTGAGCGGCCACGCAGATCGGGGTTCTTACGATCCAGGTATCAGCGCGGATATTCCTAAGCCCGGCTACGGTACCCACCCGGACTTTGACGCGTCATTTGCCTACCACTTTGGTTTGGATAAACCCGTCATCGCCGCCATGAATGGCCCAGCGGCGGGCGTGGGTCTGGCCCTAGCGTGTTTTGCCGACCTGCGATTTGCGGTACCCGGCGTCAAATTCACCACCGCTCACGGCAAACTGAATTTGCCAGCAGAATACGGTCTGTCCTGGATGCTGCCAAAAATCGTGGGTTTGGGGCGGGCCAACGACCTGCTGCTGACCAGCCGGGTATTCACCAGCGACGAAGCCCTGACCTTGGGTTTTGTGAATCAGATCTTCGAACCGGAAGAGCTGGTGGAGAAGACCCGGCAATATACCCATCAGCTGATTGCCAGCGTGTCGCCGAATTCTCTGCGCCAAACCCGCTGGCAGATTTACAAAGATCTGCATCGTGATGTAGCCAGCGCCGTGACGGAATCTGAGCGCCTGATTGAAGACATGGCCAAAGAGGAAGACTTCAAAGAAGGCATTGCCGCGTTGGTGGAAAAGCGGCCACCTAACTGGCCCTCTGTTCGCTAAGCGGTAAAACGGACTTCGGTGGTGAGATTAGAGTTGGGCAGGCAGCCAAGTCGCTAGGCTTGGCCAAATCAACAGCGCACCTAACAGCAGTAGCTGTAAGCCGATAAAGGGCATCACGCCCCGATAAATGTCCGTGGTAGCGACTTGGGCTGGGGCCACGCCGCGCAGATAAAACAAAGCAAACCCAAAGGGCGGGGTCAGGAACGAGGTCTGCAAATTCACCGCAATCAAAATGCCCAGCCAAATGGGATCAACCCCCATGGCCATGAGCACAGGCCCGACGATGGGCACCACCACAAAGGTGATCTCGATAAAGTCGAGGATAAAACCGAGCAAGAAGATCACCAGCATGACAATGCCCAAGGCGCCCCACATGCCGCCAGGCATTTGCTGAAACAGGGCGTGGACCATTTCTTCGCCACCGTAGCCGCGAAACACCAGCGAGAAGATCGAGGCTCCCACCAAGATGAAGAACACCATGCCAGTGGTGGACAGGGTAGAGCTGCCCACCTCTGCCAGTATTTCCCGATTTAATCGTCCGTAGGCAAGGCCTAGCAGCAATGCGCCAAAGGCACCGACGCCGGCGGCTTCCGTGGGTGTAGCAAAGCCGCCGAGGATGGATCCCAGCACCGCAACGATTAACAGTAACGGCGGCGCCAAGGCGCCCACCACCGGCATTAGGTCGACTTTGTCGCTGCGTTCCGCCGGGGGCATGGACTGTGGAGAGATCAGCACGCGCAGCAATATGTAGCCTAGGTACAGCCCGACTAAGCAAAGTCCGGGGATGATGGCGCCAGCAAACAAATCACCGACGGATATGGACTTAGGCGCAAAGATGCCCATGTTTAGCTGGGCTTGCTGGTAGCCGTTGGACAACACGTCGCCTAACAGCACCAGGGCAATGGACGGAGGAATGATTTGCCCCAGCGTACCGGTGGCGCAAATGGTGCCGGTGGCCAAGCTGGGGGGATAACCCCGTTGCAGCATGATGGGCAGGGACATCAGGCCCATGGTGACCACGGTAGCGCCAACAATGCCGGTGCTGGCTGCCATGAGCATGCCAACGATGATGACGGTAATGGCAAGGCCGCCGCGATAGCGTCCCAACAGGTTAGATAAGTTGGCTAGCAAATCCTCAGCGATGCGGGTTTTTTCCAACAGCACGCCCATAAAGACAAACAGCGGCACAGCGATGAGGGTCTGATTGGTGACGATGCCGAACAGGCGGCCCGCGGCAAATCCTAAATCCGTTGGGTTAAAGGCTCCGGTCAGGGTGCCTACAAAGGCAAAAATCAGCGCCACCCCGGCCAGAGTGAGGGCCACTGGATAACCCGCGAGCAATGCGGCAAAGGTAACGGCGAAAAGTGCCAGCGGCGTTGGGTTCATGATGACTCTTCTGACTTAATCAACTTGGCGATGCCCGCCAAGCCCTGCAAAAACATCAGGGCGCCAGTGAGCGGGATCAGGGATTTGAGTAGGAATACCCCGGGGATGCCGCCGACTTCGCTTGAGCCTTCAAGAATGCGCCAGCTGTTGATGGCGTAGGGCAAGCTGATCCACACCACGAAGGCTGATACGGGCAGTAAAAACAGCAGGTGTCCCGCCAGATCGATCAGTCGCTGTTGCTGTGGCGGCCGCCGACTGTACAAAATGTCCACTCTGACGTGGCTGTCGTCACTGATTCCTAGAGCGATGGCCAGCAGAAAAAAGGCGCCATGCAGATACATGACCGATTCTTGCATCAGCAGGCTGCCGGTATTGAGGGCATAGCGCAGCACCACGATGGCAAAGGTAATCAACACCATGGCCAAGGCCAGCCAACCCAGCGGCCGAATCAGTCGGTCTATGCAGCGACCCAGGGCAGTAAAAGCGTTCAGCAAAATCATGACGCGAATCCTACATGACCTCGATGAGGGTCGTGACCAGTAATACAAAGCCAACCCATATGTTGTTTTTGAAGGCGGCAAAGCAACCGTCTCGGCCGCGGTCTTTGATCCTGATTTGCTGGTAGGCGAAAAGCCCGGTTATGGCGATAAGGCCCAAGTAAAAACCGTGTTGATAGTTCAACTGCACCCCAACCAAGAACCAGGCGGCCAGGGCAAGGGTTTGCATCACCGCGATCATGAAGCGGTCTAAGGAACCAAAGAGAATGGCGGTGCTTTTAATGCCTACCACCAGATCATCGTCCCGATCCACCATGGCGTATTGGGTATCGTAAGCCACGATCCAGAATAACGAGCCTACGAAAAACACGATGGCGACGCTGGGCAGCCCTAATCCTTGGGCGGTCCAGGCCATAAAAATACCCCAGCTAAAGGCGGCTCCCAAAACCACTTGGGGCAAGTGGGTGTAACGCTTCATAAAAGGATAGGCCATGGCTATGACCAGACCACCAACGGCCATGAGCTGTGTCTGACGATTCAAAAATAGAATCAGCACCCCGGCGCAGGCCACCAAGGCGGCAAACAGCGTCAGTGCCTGGGTTTGGCTTACAGCGCCGGTGACCAAGGGGCGCTCCTTGGTTCGCTTGACCGCGCCGTCCACGTTGCGATCGGCGTAGTCGTTGATGACGCAGCCAGCGCTGCGCATCAAGAACGTCCCCAGCACAAAAATGACCACTAGGGCCAAGGGCGGCAGGCCGTCTGCGGCCATGACTAAAGCCGCCAACGTAGGCCAAAGCAGCAGCAGCGTGCCCACAGGTTTATCCAGCCGCATCAGGCGCAGATAGTCGTTTACAGAGGCAGCGGGTTGGGCGTTGGTGTCCAAGGCAGTCATCCAAAGAGCCGAAGAGCGCAGTCTATTGATTTTGACTCAGTACCACTAGCTCCAGGGGGGCTGCGGGTACAGGTCTAGTGGAAGGTTTGCAATTTGCAGACGCTGGCTTTAGCGTACCGCGCCATCGTTACCCCCAATACAACCCGACACTAAGAGTAAACCGGATATGAAGAAGTGGCAGTGCATTGTCTGCGGATGGATTTATGATGAAGCAGAAGGATACGAGGACGAAGGTATCGCCCCCGGCACTGCATGGGAAGATGTTGATGAAGACTTCGTTTGCCCAGAGTGCGGCGTGGGTAAAGCGGACTTTGAGATGATCGAAA
This sequence comes from Gammaproteobacteria bacterium, assembly GCA_038139355.1. Taxonomy (GTDB): domain Bacteria; phylum Pseudomonadota; class Gammaproteobacteria; order Pseudomonadales; family Azotimanducaceae; genus UBA4421. The sequence continues at coordinate 3,497 of JAYOSS010000058.1, read as the reverse complement.
TCGGCTAGGACCGGTGTTTTAGGCCCTGACCACTATTGGAGTAAACATGAGCCTGACACAACGAATTCTCGCGGCAATGGCACTGGGGCTATGCTTGGGTGCCCTGCTGCAAAGCCAAGACTTAGCAGCAGATCACCTGCTGAACACGTTGTTCCTAAACGGCGTTATTGATGGCGGTGGTCGAATTTTCATCACCTTGCTGAAAATGCTGGTGGTCCCACTGGTCTTTGTGTCCTTAGTCTGTGGCGCGGCCAGTTTGGGGGACAGCGGCAGCGTGGGTCGTTTGGGCGGCAAAACCATTGGCCTGTATTTGCTGACCACGGCGTTCGCTGTGTCCGTGGCCATACTCATCGCCTTGACCACGGATCCCGGCTTAGGCGGCGCGGATTTGAATCAAGGTGCGGATACCGTGGCGTTCGAGCCCAGGGAAGCGCCCAGCGTTAAAGACACCATCATTAATATTGTGCCCAGCAACCCCATTGCGGCGATGGCCGACGGGAAGATGCTGCAGGTCATCTTGTTTGCGCTGTTGTTTGGTTTGGCGCTAAGCCATGCAGGGGACAAAGGCACTAAGTTGCGAGAGCTCTTTGCCGATCTTAACGACATCATGATGCGGCTGATTGCCATGGTGATCGCTGTGACGCCGATTGGCGTGTTCTGCTTGATGACACAACTGGGCGCAACCCTGGGCCTTCAGGAGATCGGTAAGGTGGCTGCCTACTTTGGCACCTTGGTGCTGGCGCTGTTGGTCCACGCGCTGCTGGTATACCCCTCAATGCTCAAACTTCTGACGAACCTCAGTCCGAGCATGTTCTTTGCAAAAATGCGCGAAGCCCAATTGGTGGCATTTTCCACTTCATCCAGTGGCGCTACGTTGCCGGTGACGTTGCATACCGTTGAACACAAGCTTGGGGTGAAGAACAACGTCACTTCCTTTGCGGTGCCTTTAGGCGCCACCATCAACATGGATGGTTCTGCCATCATGCAGGGTGTGGCCACCATATTTATCGCCCAGTTCTATGGCATCGACTTAGGTATGAGTGCGCTGTTAACCGTGGTTTTTACCGCCACACTGGCCTCCATTGGCACCGCCGCGGTGCCTGGTGTGGGTCTGATCATGCTGACCTTGGTGTTGGATCAAGTCGGGTTGCCGGTTGAGGGCATCGCCTTGATTATCGGCGTGGACCGGCTGTTGGACATGCTGCGAACCGCGGTCAACGTGACCGGGGATGCCATGGTGGCGACGGTGGTGGCCCAAAGCGAGGGCCAGCTGGATAGAGATGTGTTTTACGCCGCCGGCCCAGTGGAAAAAACCCCAGCTTGAGCGCTGGGGTTGCAGGCGTCACTAAGCCGGCTGCAGGTATCAAGAATCCTTCAATACCAATAGCCAGAGGGCGTGAATCACCCCAGGCAGATAGCCGAGCAAAGTCAGAATCAGGTTAATAACAAAGTCTTGGCCTAGGCCTTTCTTCAAAAATACCGCTAAAGGCGGCAGCAAAATTGAAACGATGATAACGACGATTTTGTTGTCCATAGATATGGTTCCTGTTGATGCGATGAAGGCGAAGGGTTGTGTGAAACTGCTGAACCCAAACATTCGCCAGCATGCGTAACGGCTTATGTTGCGACAACGTTTTTAAGGTTTTAGCGGTAACTGAATACTCAAAATGCGAACTGAGTTGCGTTCTCAGCGGGTTTAAGCAGCCAGTCGATCAGCGGCGAGCGCCTGCGCGCGACTGTTCAGACGGATAGATGCTCTGAATCCGACGATGCCCAGGTGTTGAGCAGTCCCAGCAGGTATTGGTGTTCAGCCGAATTATCGGGCGCCTGCATTAACGCCTCGCTGCGCGAAACCACGGTTGGCATCAAGTGAGCATCCTCACTGAGGTCGGCAATTTTGAAGCTTTGCTCGCCGGACTGGCGGGTGCCCAAAATGTCCCCGGGTCCGCGCAGTTTAAGATCCTGCTCGGCGAGATAAAAACCATCCTGACTTTCTCGTAGCGCGTTTAGCCGGTGTTGTCCGGCTTGGCTAACCCCGGGCTTGAACAGCAAAAAGCACCGGCTAGCCAGGTGACCTCTGCCGACTCTGCCTCGCAACTGGTGCAGTTGGGCCAGGCCCAGGCGCTCGGCATTCTCAATAAACATATGGGTAGCGTTGGGCACATCGACTCCAACTTCCACCACGGTGGTGGCCACCAACAAGTGGTATTCGCCGGCTTTGAACGCGCGCATGACTTCGACTTTGTCGTCGCTCTTCATGCGGCCATGCAGCAACGCCACGCGAAAGTTGGGCAGTTCACGACAGAGTAGCTCATAGGCTTCTTCGGCCGACATGGCCTCGATTTCATCAGAGGGCTCGATCAATGTGCAGACCCAATAGGCCTGTTGTCCGCTGGCCAGTACTTCCCGCAATCGAGCAATGAGCTCCGGTCGATTCGGTTGTGCGGCGGTATGAGTGGTGATGGGTTGTCGGCCTTTGGGCAGTTCATCAATGATCGAAACGTCCATGTCGGCATAGAGCGTCATGGTCAGCGTGCGCGGGATGGGCGTGGCGGTCATGACCAACTGGTGTGGGTGGCTACCCTTGTTTTGCAGGGTCATGCGCTGATGCACCCCAAACCGATGTTGTTCATCAATAATCACCAGGGCTAGGCGATGAAAAGCCACCTTTTCCTGGAACAAGGCATGGGTGCCAATGACCACCTGCAGCTCGCCATTGGCAATTGCCGCCAGAGTGTCCCGCTGTGCCTTGGCCGACATTTGCCCGGTGAGCAGTCCTACCCGAATGCCCAATGGCTCTAGCCATTCTTGAAAATTCAGCTGATGTTGCTCGGCCAGCAATTCTGTGGGGGCCATTACCGCCGTCTGGCAGCCGTGTTCAATGGCTCGAATTGCCGCAAAGGCGGCGACGATGGTTTTTCCTGAACCCACGTCACCCTGAACAAGTCGCAGCATTGGCGTTTGCTGGCTTAAGTCGTTCAGGGTTTCGCGAATAACTCGAGACTGGGCTGCGGTTAGCGTGAAGGCCAAATTGTCGCGTAGGGATCGTCCCAGTCCGCCTTTTTGTGGCAGTGCTGTGGCCTGCTGTTTGCGCCGTCGCAGGGCGCGATTTTTCATCACCACGTAATAGGCGCATAGCTCATCCAGCGCCAGAGATTCTCGAATCTGGCTTACCCGCTCTAGGTTGTCGGGCTGATGCAGGTATAGAAGTTTTGCAAACGGTGTGCCTGGTTGCTGGGGCCATTCCAGCAATTGCAGGGCCTTGGTTAGATTGCGTAGTCGTGCTTGGCCCAAGCCTTGGGTGGTGGGGTATACCGGCACCAGCTCGGGTTTGGGCGGTGGCGGCGCCTCGTCAAACAGTTGATATTCCGGGTGCGCCATCGCCAAATGCCGACCAATGAACGCGACACTGCCAAAGGCTCGCACGTATCTACCCGCCTCGAAGGCGCGCTGTTGGGCTTTGTTGAAGTGAAAAAAGCGCAGCCTCAAGTCCCGTT
>JAYOSS010000057.1:2549-13542 GCA_038139355.1 Gammaproteobacteria bacterium | reverse complement strand
GGATTTGTCCATGAACGGCAACCGCAGTCAGAGCATTCAAGTAGGCGAAGCGGTGCTGCGCAACATGGGCACGGTCACCAAGCTGCATAAGAAACAAGTCGAACAAGCGGCCTTTTTGGTGCTCAAGTCACCGGATATGCCGTCCATTTTGGTAGAAACCGGATTTATCTCGAACCCACAGGAAGCCAAAAAACTCTCCCAAGGGTCGCATCAGCAGAAGCTAGCTAAAGCGATTGGAGCCGGCATTGTCGAGTTCATGCGCAGCAACCCGCCGCCAGCAACCCTGCTGGCAGAACGCCGGGACGAAATTCGTTACACGGTGAGTCGGGGCGATACTCTTTCGGAAATTGCCGTCAGATATGGGGTGTCTGAAGCGCAGTTGAAAAGACGTAATCGCTTGTCCGACGACACCATCAAAGTGGGGCAAAAAATCACCATTCCTGGGGGTTAACTCAGCGAACGAGTTGCAGGCAACAGATGACAGTGAGCAGAGTAAAAAGGCTAGATACTTTTGTCGCGGACCAAATTGCTGCTGGCGAGGTCGTGGAGCGTCCATCGTCCATTGTCAAAGAGTTACTGGAAAACAGCCTGGATGCTGGGGCTACGCAAGTCGAAGTCCGCACCGAAGCCGGTGGCGTGGATTTGGTTTGGGTTCGGGACAACGGCAGCGGCATACACCAAGACGACCTGCCATTGGCGTTGCAGCGACACGCCACCAGCAAGATTTTTGCGGCCCAAGACCTAGTGGGTATCAGCAGTTTAGGGTTTCGCGGCGAGGCCTTAGCCAGCGTAGCCTCCGTCGCTAAAGTGAGGCTGAGTTCTGCCACGGATCAACAAAGCGGCGGTTGGTTTATCGAAGCCCATGGTGGGGAAGTCATTGGCTCTGGGCCCATTGCACATGCCAAGGGCACCACCGTGGAAGTTCGTGATCTTTTTTACAACACACCGGCGCGACGCAAATTCCTGAAAGCAGAACGCACCGAAGTGGCGCAAGTGGATCAAACGTTGCGCCGACTCAGTCTGGCGCATATGGACGTTGGTTTTTCTCTGGCCCAATCAAGAACTGCTGGGGGTTCCGGGCGGGTCAGTCGGCCGTTGACCTTGGCAGCGGGTAATCCCGAGGATCGATTGGCGCGGGTGCTCAGTCCTGAGTTCGTTGAAAATTCCGTCTACATTGACGAGCAAAATCATGACCTGCGTATCTATGGCTGGGTGGGCTTGCCGCACCACAATCGGCGTCAGATGGACCAACAGTTTTTTTACGTTAACGGTAGAGCCATTCGAGACAAACTGGTGGGGCACGCCATTCGCCAGGCCTACAGCGATGTGATGTTTCATGGTCGACACCCGGTCTATGTTTTATATCTGTTAGTCCCCGCCGAAGGTGTTGACGTCAACGTCCATCCCACCAAGCACGAGGTTCGCTTTCGCGACGCTCGTCAGGTCCACGACTTTATTTTCTCCAGCCTTAACCGAGCCCTGCGTAGTTTGCGACCGGGCCAGCGCGGTGAAGAAACGTTGATTACTAGTGAGGCACCCCAGGCCGGGGTGAATTCGCAGGGCAGCTCCGTGACTTACGCGAGCCCCAGCGTTCAGCGACCTTTTGCCCTGTCCAGCAAGCCAAGTGCAGATCTGCCGCCCGGCGGCTTTGCCCAGTTGGTACACGAGCATACTGGTGAGCTGGAAAATTCTGGCGCTATGGCGCAAAGCGACAACGTGGCGGAACAACGCTCGGCGTGGCCAGCCTCGGCCCAGGATCAGGCAGAAGCAGGCGCTCATCCCTTGGGTTACGCCATTGCCCAGCTGCATGGGATCTACATCTTGGCGCAAAACACCCAAGGGTTGGTTGTGGTGGACATGCACGCGGCGCACGAGCGCATCGTTTATGAAAAAATGAAAGCGGCTCAGGCAAAAGACGGAATCCCGCGACAGCGGTTGCTGGTGCCGTTGACTTTTGACGTCAGCGAGCATGAGGCGGACTTGGTTGAAGAACGCGCTGAGACGTTTAGTGCAGCCGGCTTAACCGTGGAACGCATGGGACCATCCACCGTCGTGGTCAGAGAAGTGCCGGTACTGCTCGCCAAGGCCAACATTCAGCAGATGGTTCAGGACATGTTGGGGGAAATGGCTGAATTTGGCACCGGTGATACCGTCGCACGGAAAAATTTTGACGTTCTAGCAACCCTTGCCTGTCGCGGTTCTGTGCGTGCCAATCGGCAGCTAACGCTCACTGAAATGAACGCCTTGCTGCGATCCATGGAGGTCACTGAGAACGCGGGGTTGTGCAACCACGGTCGGCCCACGGTGATTCAACGCTCCCTGCATGAGCTGGATCGTTTGTTCCTGCGCGGTCAGTAGTGGAGCAAATTCACCGGCAGCGCTTGCTAGCGCCGGACTCGCTACTGATGATCTGCGGCCCGACCGCCATCGGTAAAACTGCCGTGGCTATGGCTTTGCAAGATGCACTGGGTGGCGCGGAACGCGTTCAGCTGATCAGCGCGGATTCGGCGTTGATTTATCGCGGCATGGATATCGGCACCGCAAAGCCATCGCCAGCGGAACAGCAAGCCTACCCCCATAAGCTTGTGGATATTCTCGACCCTGCCCAAAGCTACTCCGCTGCGGATTTTGTTGCCGATGCCGATGAGGCCATCGCGCAAGCGCTGAGAGAAAACAAAAAGCCGGTGGTGGTGGGCGGCACCATGATGTACCTGAAGTGCCTGCTGGAGGGCATTGCGGATCTGCCTATCACAGATCCGGCAACCCGAGCGGCGCTGGATAGGGAGCTGCAAGATCGTGGCGCCGATGCCCTGCACGAAGAGCTGCAACAGCGGGACCCGACGGTGGCGGCCAATATTCACCCCAACAATCATCAGCGTCTACTGCGGGCCCTAGCGGTTACTCGCGTCACCGGACAGGCCTTGTCTGACCAATGGCAAAGTCAGGCGATTGGTACCTTGGAGCAGCGGCTGGGCGTCAGCAGCGAATGTCTCATCATGATGCCAAGAGACCGCAGTGTGCTGCATCAGCGTATCGAGCAACGATTTCGAACAATGCTGGAGCAGGGCTTTCTGGCTGAAGTCAGGGCTTTGATGGAGCGAGGCGATTTGCACCGCAATCTGCCGTCCATGCGCGCAGTGGGTTATCGGCAGGCTTGGAGCCATTTGCTGGGCGAAATTGATGCAGCCCAGCTGGTGGAGCAAGGCGTTGCGGCCACTCGCCAGTTGGCAAAGCGCCAACTGACCTGGCTGCGCAAGTGGTCTGAAGCGGCGGTGGTTGTCGCGGATGATCCAAAGGACGCAGAGGCGTTTTTGCTTGGGGACAATCACCTTTCTGCATAGCGCCCAAGTACCCGGTCAAGCAGCCGCGGCCCCGGTCTTTTTTCTAAGTGCGTCACAACGGCAGCACAGATCGTTAATTCATCGGTGCATCCGGTCACCGAAGTGCTTAGCTTACGTCCGTGTTATCCAAGGTAAGTCTAGGCTGATAGAAGGACGAACAAGAGCGTAGGCAAGCAGACGGGTGGTACCCAAACAGCAGTGGCGGCTCCGGCGAATTTCAACCTTCGGCACAAAGTTGAACACAACGGTGGCTACCAGGTTGGAAAGGGACGTGTAGACGAGGGACAGCATGGAAATAACTTTAGTTTTACAAGTCTCTAAACAAAAAAATCCCATGTTTTTTCGCAAAACCCCTATACTCGCCACCGCCGTTTTTGGCGGGTTTGGCTCCAGAATTTAACGGCACTCCTCCCCTCGTCATGACTGTCACCGGGTTTTGGTACGGCGCTCTGCGGGCGAGCGGTAGTGGGTAATGCCGAAGTACAAAGACGAAAAAAAGCAAGACAACCAACAATATGAGTGGTCTTGAGACAGATTGAACAATATGCCCAGCAGGGCACATATGAACTGGAATCGCAGATGCAAGAAGAAAAAAAGTCGAAAAACAACGTGTCCCGAGGCCACAGCCTGCAAGACCCGTATCTGAACGCGCTCCGCAGGGAGCGTATTCCCGTCTCCATATTCCTGGTCAATGGTATTAAGCTACAGGGCGAGATTGAGTCTTTCGATCAATTCGTCATTTTGCTGCGAAACACCGTCAGCCAGATGGTGTACAAGCACGGCATCTCAACGGTAGTGCCCGCACGCAACGTCACTATCAAGGATTTGGATTACAGCTAATTCTTGGCTGCGCGAACGGACGCAAAATCCACTTAATAACTCGGATCAGCCATCGCCCAAAGGCGACAATTCCCGGTTTTTCTTGAAATCTGCCAATTTAGTGCCACTGTGAAGGCGTGGCGAAGCGCAACATAAATACTTCCTATGCTTTTTGAACGACCTGAAGCCGGCCGCAGGGCCGTGCTTTTGCATGTAGATCTGCGTCGACAGCTAAATCCCGATCAGGAAGAGTTCGCCGAACTCGCACGATCCGCAGAAATCGATGTGGTGCATATTGAAAGTCTCAAGCGCGACGCACCTCATCCGCGCTGGTTCGTTGGTAGAGGCAAAGTCGAGGAGCTGAAAGCGGCGTTAGCCTGGGCCGACGCCACATTACTGCTCATCAATCACGATTTATCTCCGGGCCAACAGCGTAATCTGGAGCAAGCCTTAGATTGCCGCATGATTACGCGCACCGAACTTATCCTCACCATCTTTGCCGAACGGGCGCGCAGTCATGAGGGTCAGCTGCAAGTGGAATTGGCCCAGCTCAAACATGCCCAAACCCGATTGGTTAGAGGTTGGACGCACCTTGACCGGCAAAAAGGTGGTATCGGCATGCGCGGCGCCGGTGAAAAGCAAATTGAGCTGGACCAGCGCATGCTGGCCGAGCGGGTTAAAGCCACAGAGCAAAGGCTGCAAGACGTCTCCCGCCGCAGGGCACAAAACCGGCGCAGCCGTCAGCGCTCGGGTACGCCGACGGTATCCTTGGTGGGCTATACCAACGCGGGTAAGTCCACGCTCTTTAACGCCATCACCCAAGCGGAGGTCTTTGCCGAGAATTTGCTCTTTGCAACCTTGGATCCCACCACGCGAAAGATCGATGTCCCAGGTGCGGGTAACGTTGTGATGACAGATACCGTTGGATTCGTCAGCGCTCTGCCGCATGCTTTAGTAGAAGCGTTCAAAGCGACCTTGGAAGAAGTGGTGCATGCGGATTTGCTGCTGCATGTGGTTGATGCTTCAGACCCGCTGCGTGACGAGCGAATTGAGCAGGTACAAACCGTGCTGAAGGAAATTGGCGCTGGCGCAGTGCCCCAGCTGGTGGTGATGAACAAGGCAGACCTGGTGGTGGATTGGGAAGATCTGAACTGCCCTCGGGCATTGGTGGTCTCAGCAATCACGGGACAGGGCATAGCTGAACTGCTTGATGGCATCGGTTCTGCCATTGGTGTGGTTGCCCCCCATCAGGTGATGTTGGCGCCAGGCGACGGCAAAAATCGCGCGTGGCTTTATCAATCCGGCGCGGTCTTGAGTGAAACAAGGCTGACAGATGGCAGCGTGCAGCTTACAGTACAGGCCGATGACAAGCTGCTAGGGCAAATGCGGCAGCGCGAGGTGCTGATTGAAAGCTCCAGCGAACCCATTCACAGCGAACTTTGAACCTTGATAGTCGAAAATACACTTAAATATTCGGAGCAAATTTATGGCGTGGAATGAGTCAGGTGGTGGTGACAAGGACCCCTGGGGAAATCGCGGCAACAATAGTGACGGTCCCCCGGATCTGGACGAAGCGATTCGCAAACTCCAGGGCCAGCTTTCGGGCATGTTCGGCGGCGGAGGCGGCAGCAAAGACGGCTCGGGCAATGGCCTGAGTAGCGGCTCTATCGGTTTGTTTCTGCTGGTGGCCCTAGGCCTTTATGCGTTTGCCGGTGTCTATCAGGTAGACCAGCAGGAACGAGGCGTGGTGTTCCGCTTTGGTAAGGTGCTCAACGATCAGGTAGGCCCAGGCCTGCACTGGAATCCGCCGTTGATCGACCAAGTGGACATCGTGAATGTGACTCAGGTGCAATCTCACAGTCACCAAGCACTGATGCTGACAGAAGATGAGAACATCGTAGACGTCAGCTTGACGGTGCAATGGGTGATCGACAGCGCCACTAACTTTTTGATCAACGTTCGAGAGCCCCGAGACAGCTTGGCCCAAGCCACCGAGAGTGCTTTGCGCCATGTGGTTGGCTCGGCCACCATGGACGAAGTCATCACCGACGGTCGTGAGGCTATCGCTATCGAAGTCCAGGAGCGTCTGCAAACGTATTTGCGCAACTACGGCGCGGGTATTGATGTGACAAAGGTCAACATCGACCGCAGCGCACCGCCGGTGCAGGTCCAAGACGCCTTTAACGATGTTCAAAAGGCCAAGGAAGATCAGCAAAAGTTCATCAACCAAGCGACGGCTTACGCCCAGCAAGTGGTTCCTGAGGCTCGCGGTCGAGCTCAGCGCCAGCTCGAAGAAGCACAGGGCTATCGAGACCGTGTTGTTGCACGTTCTGAAGGTGAAGCTCAGCGTTTCGAAAAGCTGCTGGCCGAGTACAAGCAAGCCAAGCAGGTGACGCGAGATCGTTTATACATTGACGCGATGGAGAATGTGTTCAAAAACTCCAGCAAGGTCATGGTGGATGTGAAGGGCGGCAACAACATGATGTATCTGCCGCTGGATAAAATCGGCCAAGGGGGCGGTGTGGTGAATAACGCCGAAGTCCAAACGTTGCGTCGAGAGCTGGAGCAGCTGCGACGAGACCTGGCCACCAGTCGTTCATCTAACAGTCGCGTACGAGGTAACTAGCGCTAGGCTATGGCCCTAGAGTTAACCGATAGCGTTACCCAATAGAGTTTTTGGAGAAATTTGATGCCGATGAAATCTTTCTTACTAGCAGCATTCCTGCTGATCGGAGTCGGTTTATTTAATCAGTCAGCCTACCGAGTCATGGAAACCGAAAAAGCGATTTTGCTTGAGTTCGGTAACCTCATTGATGCCGACATTGCCCCAGGCCTGCATTTCAAGCTGCCGATTGCCCAAGAGGTGAAAAAATTCGAGGCCCGGGTTCTGACCTTGGACTCCCAGGGTGAAACCTATTACACCCTAGAGAAAAAGCCGCTGATCGTAGACGCCTTTGTGAAGTGGCGTGTAGCAGACATCGAGCGCTTCTATACGGGTACTTCTTTTGACGAGCGTCGCGCCCAGCGATTGCTGCAAGAGCGCGTCAACGAGGGTTTGCGTAACCAAATCAGCCGCCGGGACATGCATGAAGTGATCTCCGGGCAACGGGACCAGCTGATGGATGAGTTGCGCGCAGATTTGGATGCGGTAATGCGCGAGTCCGTGGGCCTAGAGGTAGTCGATGTACGGGTGAAAAAGATCGACCTGCCTGCGGAAGTCTCGACTACGGTATACGAGCGTATGAACTCGGAACGAGAAATTGAAGCGCGCCAATACCGCGCCGAAGGTCAGGAGCGCGCGCTGGCGATTCGAGCTAAGGCCGATCGTGACGCGGTCGTCATTGAGGCCGAAGCCTATCGCGAGAGCGAGCAGCTGCGTGGTGACGGTGATGCCAAGGCGGCAGAAATTTATGCGAGCGCTTTCAATCAAGACCCCGAATTTTATGGCTTTTACCGCAGCATTAACGCGTATGGGGAAGTGTTCAAAGACAAGAGTGATCTGTTGGTGCTAGACCCTGACAGTGATTTCTTTAAATATCTGGAAAGCGGCAGAGCCAAGTGATCTTACGCACCGCTGAAGACTAAGCCGGACAGATTTTATGAGCACACACTGGCGTCTGCCCAAGGGGGTAGATGAAGTTTTGCCGCCTCAGGCCTGGGAGTTGGAACAGCTGCGTCGACGCGTACTCGATGTGTTTGTCAGCTGGGGCTACGACTATCTGGAACCACCGGTCATCGAATACTTGGACGCGCTGCTCGTTGGCAGCGGCGAGGACCTAGACCTGCAAACGCTCAAGGTTGTTGATCAGGCCAGTGGGCGGCAATTGGGGGTCCGCGCCGATATGACCTCTCAAGCCGTGCGGGTAGATGCCCACAGTCGCTGCAGCGATAACATCCAGCGTTTTTGTTACTCAGGCCCGGTGGTGTTCGCCAATCCCCAGGGCAATCAAACGTCTCGCGTGCCCTTAAAAGCCGGCGCCGAGATCTTCGGCGCTAAAGACATTGCCGCAGATGCGGAGGTGATTGGTTTGATGTTGGAGGCGTTGAACGCAGCTGGCATGCAGGCCCCGGTGCTACTATTGGGACACATGGGTATTTATCGTGGCCTGGTGGCCCGACTGATGGAGGACGGCCAGCTCAACGCCGCCGATGAGAGCCGCTTGTTTACCTGCATTCAGCGCAAGGGTGCCAGCGACATCCGAGCGCTGTTGGGGCAGGGCGCCATCGCAGAAATGTTGATCAAGCTGCCTGATCTCATGGGCAGCGCAGATATTCTTCCCACCGCTCAGGATTTGCTCAAGGATGCGCCAGACGCTGTGGGGCAGGCGCTAACGGAGCTGGAGTCGTTGGCCGCCTTGGTGGCTCGGAACCATCCTCAGGTCGAGCTGCGCATCGATGTGGCGGAGCTATCCGGTTATGGCTACCACAATGGTCCGGTGTTTGCGGTTTATCATCCCGAGCACGGCAGCGCCTTGGCTCAAGGTGGTCGCTACGACGGTGTCGGCGAAGTGTTTGGTCGGGGGCGTCCGGCCACGGGTTTCGATCTGAATTTGAAGCAGCTCATGACCAAGCAGGCACAGCCGGTCAGTGGTTACTTTGCGCCTATGGTGGACGAACAACAGCTCTCCGGGCAAAGTGCCTTCGTCCGCGAACTGCGCGCCCAAGGCCATCGTGTTGTTGTGGCGGTGACCGCTGGAGAAACACCGCCCCAGGGTTGTGCAGGCCTAGTGATGCAGCACCAAGGCCAGTGGCAGGTGCAGCCGGTAGACGAAAACCAAACAAAATAAGCGACCTCGATTGAAGGCACCGCGATATGGCGCGTGGAAAAAGGGCGCGCGAGTAACAGCTGGAGTTTTTTAAAACTGATGAAAACGCAAGGAATGACATGGGTCGCAATGTAGTTGTTATCGGCACCCAGTGGGGCGATGAAGGTAAGGGCAAGATTGTTGACCTGCTGACCGACCAGGTGGACGCGGTGGTGCGTTTCCAGGGCGGTCACAATGCTGGGCATACCTTGGTCATCGACGGCGAGAAAACCGTCTTGCATGTCATTCCCTCGGGCATTTTGCACGACGGTGTGCAGTGCGTCATTGGTAATGGCGTGGTGTTAGAACCCCACGAGCTGCTGAAAGAGATCACCACCTTAGAAGCTCGTGGCGTGCCGGTGCGCGAGCGGCTGAAAATTTCGCCAGCGTGTCCGCTGATATTGCCTCATCACGTTGAATTGGATCTTGCCCGCGAAGAAGCCCGGGGTGCGAAAAAAATTGGCACCACTGGGCGCGGCATTGGCCCAGCCTATGAAGATAAGGCCGCGCGGCGTGGGCTGCGCCTGGGTGACATGTTCTACTGGCAGACCTTTGCCGATCGGCTGCAAGAAGTCATGGAGTACCACAACTTCATGTTGACTCAGTACTACCACAAGCCCGCCTTGGACTTTGCCAAGACCTTAGAGGGGTGCGCAGAAATCGCCGAGCAAATGAAGGCCATGTCTGTGGATGTGGTGCCGTTGCTCCACGACTTGCGTGAACAAGGCAAGAACATTTTGTTTGAAGGTGCCCAAGGGGCCATGTTGGACGTGGATCTGGGCACCTATCCCTATGTGACGTCATCCAATACCACGGCTGGCGGCACCGCAGTGGGCACCGGATTCGGTCCGCGTTATTTGGACTACGTGCTGGGCATCACCAAGGCCTATGCGACCCGGGTTGGCTCCGGGCCGTTTCCAACCGAGCTGTTCGACGATATTGGCGCTGGTCTGGCCGAGCGCGGTCATGAATTCGGCTCTACCACCGGTCGTCCCCGCCGCTGCGGATGGTTTGATGCAGTGGCACTTCGTCAGGCGGTTCAAGTCAACAGCATCTCTGGCCTGTGCCTGACGAAGTTGGACGTGCTAGACGGTTTAGAGTCCATCAAGATCTGCGTCGGTTACGAAGACGGTGGTGTTAAAGACAGCGGCCCGAACTTTGGTAGCGAGTTTTATGACGGTGTGACCCCCATCTACGAAGAAGTGCCGGGGTGGCAAGAAACCACTCTGGGCGTCCAGCAGGTGTCGGATTTGCCCGCCGCGGCCCGTGATTACATTCGTATCGTCGAAGAGGCGGTGGGCGCCCCAGTAGACATCATCTCAACGGGTCCGGATCGCAATGAGACCATCGTGTTGAACAACCCTTTTGATGCCGGGCGGGATCGTTGATGGATTCGAAACTCCTCGAGTTGTTGGTCTGTCCTGTGGCCAAGACCGCCTTGGTTTGGCAGCGGGACAAAGACGAACTGTGGTGCTCGGCGAGCAGGCTTGGATATCCCATTGAGGATGGCATCCCAGTCCTCATACCCGAGCGTGCCCGCGAGTTAACCAACGAAGAGGTGCAAAGCCTTTAGATCATGTTTGGTTGCAAGCGATGGACTGTTGGGCTGGGTGAGTCCCCAAAAGCAGCGTTATTGTCCGTATTTGTCCCACCGTGTCTGCCAGCCAAACGCCGCCCTTGAGTCCCCAAACAGTCAGCGACTTCTGCGTTTTTGTTCACGTTCTGTTGACTCAGCGCTCCGTAGCCTGATCTTTCATTCAAACCTCTAGCAGGATTAACTATGAGTACAGCAAAGCTGGTCTCCGTTCCCGATATGCCCGACATCGCCAACCGCGCCTTGTCTGAAGCTCAAGCCACCTTAGATTGGGTGGGCATGAGCAATGTTCATCAACCGCTGAAAGTTAAAGACGGTGATCAAACCAAGGATGTGCATGCCAACATTCAGGTGTACGTAAACCTCGCTGACCCCTTGGCCAAAGGCATTCACATGTCGCGCCTGTACCTGTTACTGGACGAACATGCCTCAAC
>JAYOSS010000057.1:0-2539 GCA_038139355.1 Gammaproteobacteria bacterium | reverse complement strand
CGTCCGTTGACCGCGGCAGGCCTAAAGATGCTGTTGGGTTCGGTGCTGGAGTCTCACCACGACCTAAGCACGAATGCCTTTGTTCAGTTTGAGTTTGACCACTTTGTTCGTCGCCGCGCGCTATTGAGTGACAACGTGGGTTGGGCCTCTTACCCAGTCATGGTGAAAGGCACGCTGATTAAGGGCCAGATAGCCTTAGAGCTGTCGGTAGAAGTTCAATACTCCTCCACTTGCCCATGCTCTGCGGCGCTAGCGCGCCAGCTCATACAAGAGCAGTTCAAAAAGGACTTTGGCGCCGCAGGGGATGTGAGCATCGAAGACGTCAGTGACTGGCTGGGAACAGAAGAAGGTATTTTAGCGACGCCGCACAGCCAGCGAAGCACCGCCAAAATTTTGGTCCGTTTAGACAGCAGTCACGACGAGCTGCCTATCACGACGCTAATCAATCACGTGGAAGATGCGCTGAAGACCCCGGTGCAAAGCGCGGTTAAGCGCGAGGACGAACAGGAATTCGCGCGCCTGAACGGCAAAAACCTGATGTTTATCGAAGACGCTGGCCGGCGCCTAAAGTCAGCCTTGGGTGACGACGAGCGCTGGCAGGATTTCTGGGTGCGTATCGAACACCACGAAAGTCTGCATGCCCATGACGCCGTAGGCGTGTTCACCAAGGGCGAGGAGAACGGGTATTTGCCGATTCCCTAACGCACCGGATCCAAGTTGCGCACAAAGACGCAGCACATAAAAAAGGGCCAGATGGCCCTTTTTTTGTGGCAGACGGATCGCCTAGTGCTTGGTCTGGGTGGGCAAAGAGTCCAGATCGAGACCATCGGCCACGGCCACCGTACGCAATGCTTCCTCGAAGATGGATCGGGCGTGGGCAGTCATTGACGCCAGCTGGCCGTGCAGAGCGCTTTGGGATGGGTCGTCATCCACGCACTGCATGCAGTACTTCTCAAAGCCGTTGATATCGATCAACAGCTTGGCGATGTGATTTGGGCACTCGCAGTTCAAGCTGGGCATCATGTTGGCGATGTGGGACAACTGCTCCGGATCGAAGGCGCTCACGCCCACTTGCACCTGGCTGCTGTAAGCCGTGGGCGCTTCGACGCTTAGGTAAGAACGAATTTTCTCCGACGAGGCAGGCGCTTTGATCGCCTGGATGCCGTGAGACGCCAGCAGCTGCTCAATACGTCTAGGGGCAAAAGCATAGATCGCAACGATGCGCTGATAGTGCTTCGCACGCAGAGCCACTAATTGATCCACCACCGCATCGGGCAGGGTGTCGCTTTCTACGACAAGCGTGCCGTGTTTGCTGTTCTTTACGTGCTGGGGCTGATCCAGCCATCTCTCCAGCGTCTGGGAATAGCCGGTGAAGGAAGGGGTTAGTGAGGGTTCCGCACGTTCAAACAAGGTGGTGAGGTTCAGCCCGACCACATCCGCGCCACCATCGTGATTGGCCGCTCGGCTTTGCTCGTGCCGCACGGCCAAGATGTCCAGCTCATCATTGTTCAGTCTGGCCAGCTCGGCCAACGAGTGACCTTCGCCCATGAGACGCTTGACCAGTAACAGTCGTTGGACATGTTCGTTGGTATAAAAACGTCGTCCAGAGTCGCTGCGGTTGGGGGTCACGATGGAGTGCCGACTCTCCCACTTGCGTAAAGTATGGGTCGGAACACCGGTGAGATTGGCAACGGCGCCAATGGTTAGTCTTTCCATGAGGTTTAGCCTGTGTTGTCGGTTCAGTGATTCGAGGGAAGCTAAGCCGCGGGGATCCAGGCGTTACACCAGCCTTTGCCAGCGACCAGCTTGCCGGGGATTGCCGTGCAGCTACCTAAGCCATCGGCGCCGGCACCATAAAGCGCACAGTTGTTGCAAAATTGGGTGGCCCCGGCAGCTCCGGCTCGTTTCGGGTATTGGGTGGTGTCCACGGTGGCTGCATCTTTTTTGTAGCCCAGTGCGACCGCAAGGGGATCGGATTCCAGTAACTGGGGCTGTCCCGCCGCAACGGTCACGGTAGGGATGAGCGATGCTGTCCACAGAGCGACGCCGGCGTGCAAGAAGTCTCGTCTAGATTGAGTCATAGAAATTTGCTCTAGTTAGTTAATCTGTCTAAGTAAAATCTACCTGATTAGCAAAACTGTCAACTTTTATTTAGACATTTTGGTCAAATATCCTCCTATCACGCGGTTTTGACCAGCTTGTGGTTAAGTTTGGCGCAGATATTTGTCAAGGATCAGTGATGAACGTGATGATTATGGGCGCAGCGGGAGGCATTGGCAGCGCCGTGCTGGAGCACTACCTGAACCACTCAAACGTTGGCCGTGTCTACGCCACTCATCACCGCCCGGTGAGTAGCACAGTGGAAAAGCTCCGGTGGCTACAGTTAGACATGGCTGATGGCGACTCCATCGCAACCGCCATGGCAGCAGTGGACGTACCCATTGACCGATGGATATGTTGTACCGGTTTGTTGGCAGGATTCTACGGCCAGCCGGAAAAGACCTACCGTCAATTGGATCACACCAAGCTTCAGCATGAC
>JAYOSS010000056.1:0-13850 GCA_038139355.1 Gammaproteobacteria bacterium | reverse complement strand
CCACAGCGTTCGCCTTCGCCGCCAAGTGGGTAGCGGGCGTTGTCGTCGGTGATATTGATCACTTTGAGATTGGCGCTGTCGGTTCGCGGGTACCAAAAAAACTCACAGTGCCGGTTATTGGCAACATAGGAATCCAAGTCCGCTAACAGCTCCCCCAAGGGCAGTTTCCAGCTCTGCTCCTGCAGTCGGTATGCTGGCACACAGTCCAGTTGCAACGCCGTGATCAGCCCAAAAGCCCCCAAGTGCAGACGGCTGGCTTGCCACAGCTCCGCGTTTTCAGTCTTTGAGCAAGTGACAATCTCGCCGTTCGCCAGGGCGATACGCGCGCCGACTACGCGACTGCTGAGGTTTTGCAGGGTTGCTCCGGTGCCATGGGTGCCGGTGGCGGTCGCACCGCTGATACTTTGTTGGTCAATATCGCCTTGGTTGGGCAGGGCCAAGCCGTGCCGAGCGAGAGCTGGCCCCAGTGTGTGTATCTTTGATCCGCCGCCCACCCAGACGCTGGTTTGGTCAACGGATATCACTCCGGACAATGCCTGCAGATCCACGATGATGTCACCGTCCACGACCAATTCTTTATGGGAGTGCCCTGAGCCAACAGCACGAACAGACTTAGCTGCCTGGGACGCTGCTTTTGCCACCGCCCCGGCTTGCTCTTCGGTATAAATAAACGCCAGTTGGTCGGGTTTGCTGGATAGTCGTCCCGACCAGTTTTGCCAGTGGGCCATAGTATTGTCCCTCGATGCTCGACTGCAGTTATCGGCCCGTAAAGACGGGTGGCCGCTTGGCCATAAAAGCCGCTACAGCCTCTTTGTGATCGTCGGTCGCTGCGCAGCGCATCAGCCTGTCTGCTTCGCGAGCCAAATTGTCCTGCAGAGAACCCTCGATAGCGCTGTTGATGTTCTCCTTCATATAGCCGATGGCAATGGGCGGCCCGGAGGCAATTTGACGGGCCAGCTCTGTAACCGCTTCTGGGAAAGCGTCGTCTTCAACCACTTGGTTGAAGATACCCAGCGCCAGGGCCTCGTCCGATTGAATTCGTCGGCCGGTGAAGAACAGTTCCTTGGTTTTTGCTGGCCCCACCAATTGATTGAGCAGCCAACTGCCACCGTAGTCGCCGGAGAATCCGATGTTGCGGTAGGCCGTGGTGACGAAAGTCGAAGCAGTAGCAATACGCATATCACAGGCCAAGGCAATGCAAAAACCGGCACCTGCGGCGACACCGGGTAAGGCGTAGATGGTTGGTTTGGCATTATTGAACAGGCGCATGCTTAGGGTTTCTTGTTTGTGAATGAGCGCTCGTATGCGATTTTGCATGGTCGGCCGTGGGCCGGGCTGTTCGCTGGCGTTGCCCGCCATGCCACCTATATCGCCGCCAGCACAAAAGGCGTTGCCGGCTCCGGTAATGACAATGCAGCCCACGTCGTTGTTGGTCTCAAGGTCTAACAGGACTTGTCGCAAAGCGGGGGTCAAATTGTCCGACAGGGCGTTGCGTTTTTCGGGGCGATTCAAGGTGATGGTGGCCACCCGTTCATCGATGATGCACAGCAGTTCATCGGTTCCGGTGTCAATGGTCTCGCTCATGTGTTCTCCCTCCAGTTACGCGCAAACGCGGGTTGCAAGATTGACCTTATACGATTCCCTGTTCCCTTAGAGCGGCGATACGATCCGCTGCAAGGCCCAAGGCGGTGAGGAGGTCATCGGTATGACTTCCCACTTTTCCTCCGGGCCATTCGGTGCTGCCCGGCGTGCCTACAAGTTTGGGCAATATGGCAGGTATCGCCAGCTCTTCGTCTCGGTTTGGCACCTGGACCTGCTCGAACATGCCTCTTGCCTGATAGTGCGGATCTTCAAAGGCATCGGCAATACTGAAAATAGCCCCCACTGGCACATCCGCTGCTTCCATGGCTTCGATAACTTGAGCACTGGTGTGTTGGTCCGTCCAGGCGGCAATGGCCCCATCAATGAGTTTTTGATGGGTCACCCGGCCTGGGTTGCTGGCTAAGCGCGGATCGTCAGCCAAGTCGCCGCGACCGATGGCGTTCATCAGCCGCACGTAAATGGAATCACCGTTGCCGCCAATGACCACATGCTTGCCGTCTGCGCACAGATATGTGTTGGTGGGGACAATGCCAGTAATGGTAGAACCCGCTGGCTGGCGTATTTCTCCGGCGCCAGAGTATTCGGGCACGATGCCTTCCATCAGGTTGAACATGGATTCGTACAGCGCCACATCCACCACTTGGCCGCTGCTGGCGTCAGCGCCTCGACCCCTTGCTAATAGCGCCAGCAGTATACCCAGAGCCGCATGCAGGCCTGCCACGCTGTCACCCAGACTTAAGTTCGGGCGTACTGGCACTTCGTCCGCGAAGCCGTTGATAAAACGAAATCCGGAATAAGCCTCGGTCACCGACGCGTAACCGGGCTTACGACTGTAGGGTCCGGTTTGTCCATAGCCAGAGATTCGTGTGTAGATCAGGCCGGGGTTGCGTTGCTTAACGTCATCTGGCCCAAGACCCCATTTTTCCATGGTGCCCGGCTTGAAGTTCTCAATCAGCACATCCGCTTGATCCAGAAGATCACCCAGGATTTCGCGGCCTTCGGCTGTGCGTAAATTCAGGGTGAGAGATTTTTTGTTGCGGCCCAGACTACGCCACCAAAAGCTGGTGCCTTCCTCGTCTAAGAGGCGCCAACCGCGAATCGGGTCGCCCTCGCCGGGCGGTTCTACCTTGATCACCTCGGCGCCAAAGTAAGCCAGCAGGGTGCCGGCAAACGGGCCAGCCAGTAGCTGACCCACCTCGATGACGCGAATGCCGGTTAGGGGTTTTGTGTTGTTGGACTCGTTCACGGTTATCTCTCAAAAGGCCCGCTAGGCGGGCCTGGGTTACAAGGTTATTGATGGGCGTAGCAGCAGCTAGCCTTCAGACGGTGCTTGGGTGTTGCGTCGTACATCTCGAAACGGCCCATCATCGAAGCGTGGCTCTTTTGGCAGGCCCAGCACTCGCTCAGCAATGATGTTCTTTTGAATTTCATCGGTACCTCCAGCGATGGAGATAGCCGGGGTACTGACCAAGATTTCGGCAATCAGTCCGTCCATGGGGCTGGTTTGCCCCGTCAGTAGGGCGTCATTACCGCTGATGGCGGTGTGCACTCGGGAGGCCAGTCGCGCCACGTTGCTGGCAGCCAGTTTGCCTAAGGAACCTTCTGGTCCTTGGGGTTTGCCTGCTTTGGCCGCGGCCTTGGCTCGATCGCCAGTCCACTTGGCGCATTCCGCCATGATGTGTAATCGGGCGATGTCTTGGCGTGTGGCGGGATCATTGATGGCTCCAGTTTCCTTGGCCCTTGGCATCACTAAGTCCACTCGCCCGGCACGCTGGGGATACCAGGTGTAGGGTTCATTAGCGATGGCAAATTCTGCCTCAAGGTCGGCAAAGATCTTCCCCTGGCGACCCTTGCGTCCCGCCACGTCTCTGGCGCGATCAAAGGAGCGCCGCTCATTGGCCAGAGTGGTCATGGCGCATTGCCAGCCGCCGCCCTCGGCGCCAACTAAATCCTCTCGACTGACCACCGCATCGGTCATAAACACTTCGTTGAAAGAAGCATGACCGTTCATTTGAGCCAGTTGTCTGACTTCAACACCGGGTTGTTCCATATTGATGACGAAATAGGTCAGGCCTTGATGTTTAGGCGCATCCCAGTTGGTTCGCGCTAGCAGCAGCCCGTATTGGGCATGGTGAGCACTGGTGTTCCACACCTTTTGGCCGTTCACAATCCACTGGTCACCGCGCAGATCCGCGCGGGTCGTTGCGCCGGCCAGGTCGGAGCCACTGCCAGGTTCGCTGAACAGCTGACACCATTGATCCTCACCGGTGAGGATGCCGCGCAGGTATTTTTGCTTTTGTTCATGAGAGCCATGAGCCAGCAGGGTAACCGCGGCCAGCATGCGCACACCGCTTTGGGCGGCGCCTACCGCGCCGAACTCCGCAAAGGCTTGTTCAACTACAGCGGTTTGCTGTGGGCTTAAGTCTTTGCCGTAGTAATCGCTGGGCCAATTGGGTGCGCCCCAGCCCGAATCGGCGACTAAGGAGCGCCAGCTCAGTAAGTCCATGTCCGGATCCCAGTGCTGACTCAACCACTGAGTGACTTCTGCGTGAATGGCTGCATGTTCGCTCATGCGGCGTCCTCCGTTGTCGTTGCGGCATCTTCAATGGCGGTCAACATCCGTTCCCGATGTTCCGCTGGGCTTCCAAATAGCACCTCACTGCTTTTCGCGCGCTTAAACCAAAGGTGGGTATCGTTTTCCCAAGTAAAGCCAATGCCGCCATGCAGCTGAATGGTTTCTAATCCGGCCTGCAGGTAGGTTTCGCTGGCTGCGGCTTTGGCTAGGCTGGCATGTTCGGTGAGTTTGTTGGCCTGGCTAGGACTAAGGCTGCGGAGATTCTCGCAGGCCGCTAGGGTCTGAGCGGCTTGGTAGGCGGCGCTGCGCGCCAGTTCCACTTCCAGCAACAGATCCGCCAGTCGGTGCTTGATGGCCTGGAAGGATGCAATGCTGCGCCCAAACTGAAATCGCAGCTGAGTGTAATCCAAGGCGGACTGCAACAGCTGCTGGGCTCCTCCCACCATTTCATTGGCGAGGCAAATACAGGCGACGTTCAGCAACGTTTGCAGTAAATGTTCCGGCTGATGGGTCAGTTGAATGGCTGGTACATCATCCAAATGCAGATCCGCCATCTTGCGTGTTGGGTCCATGGTGTCTAGTGGCGTAATGCCCAGCTGGGGGTCGTGGTCTGGGATCAAGTACAGCCCGATTCCGGATTCGGATCGTGCGGCTACGATGAATAGGTCCGCGGTCTGACCGTCGATGACAAAGCGCTTGTTGCCGCGGAGCCGTATTTGGCCGTCTGAGTCAGCCTTGGCTAGGGTGTTGATATCCCCTTCCTGCCACAGGGTGGAGTGTTCTGTGATCGCCAAGCAGCCGCGCCGGGTGCCGCTGGCAAGGTCGGCCAGCCAGTGATCCAACTGGCCCTCGTCACCGGTGAGCAGTAACGCGTAAGCGGATAACACTGCGCTACTGAAGAAGGGGCCACAAAACAATCCCCGCCCCATTTCTTCGCAGGCGATGCTCAACTCCACAGCGCCAAAACCTGCGCCGCCAAATTCCTCGGGGATATGGATACCGGGGAGGGCCAGTTGATCGCTAACCTGACGCCATGTTTCGTCGTCGAAGCCCCGAGTCGCAGCCATCAGTCGTCTGACTTCGGTTGTGGGCATCTTATCAGTCATAAATCGCTGGATGCTGTCTCGAAATTGGTCTTGATCGGCGGTAAACGCAAGTGCCATTACTGTCTCCCTAATGCGTTGCCCAGCGATGCTAACATGGCGACAAGAAAAATTAGGTTGGTAAACGAGAACCGATGAAGACCATAACCTGTATCGAGGATTTACGAGTTTTGCACCAGCGTCGGGTGCCTAAAATGTTCTACGACTATGCGGAATCTGGCTCCTGGACTGAGAGCACATTTCGCCGCAATCAACAGGCCTTTGCCGATATTCGCTTGCGCCAGCGCGTGGCCAAAGACATCAGTCAGCGCAGCGTTGCCGGCACCATGCTAGGTGAACCTTGTCGTATGCCCGTCGCCCTGGCCCCGACGGGATTGACAGGCATGCAGCATGCCAACGGCGAGATCTTGGCGGCTCAGGCGGCCGAAGAATTTGGCGTGCCGTTTACGCTTAGCACAATGAGCATCTGTTCCATCGAAGACGTGGCGGCTCGTACCCAAAAACCGTTCTGGTTTCAGCTCTATGTGATGAAGGATCGGGACTTTATTCGTGCGCTGATTGAACGCGCTAAGGCCGCGCGCTGCAGCGCTTTGGTACTGACCCTGGATCTACAAATTATTGGTCAGCGTCATAAGGATTTGAAAAATCAGATGACAGCGCCGCCGCGTTTGACCCTAGGCAACCTGCTGAACATGGCCACTAAACCGCGGTGGTGCGCGGGCATGCTGGCCACCCGTCGCCATTCCTTTGGCAATGTGGTGGGTCACGCCAAGGGCGTAGAAAATCTGACCTCCCTGTCTGCGTGGTCGGCAGAGCAGCTGGACCCTAGCCTAGGTTGGGATGATGTTGCTTGGGTCAAAGAACAGTGGGGCGGCAAGTTGGTGCTGAAGGGCATCATGGACGCTGAGGATGCGGCGATTGCCGCGGGTCTGGGGGTAGACGCCATCATCGTGTCGAATCACGGCGGTCGTCAGCTGGACGGTGCGCCTGCCAGTATTGAGGTGCTGCCGGAAATCGTGCGCACGGTAAACGGAGCTTGTGAGGTATGGCTGGATGGCGGCATTCGCTCGGGCCAGGATGTGTTGAAGGCAAAAGCGTTGGGCGCCGATGCCACGTTGATCGGCAAGGCGTTTTTGAATGGTTTGGGTGCTGCTGGTAAACAAGGAGTCACTCAGTGCTTGGGCATCATCGAAAAAGAGCTGGATTTGACCATGGCGTTTTGCGGTAAAACCGATCTTCGCGAAGTTGCTGCCGATGTGCTTTACACTGAATCTCAACAACGGACTTAGGCTTCACTTTTAATCAGGGGGAAACATGGCAATAGCAACACAACTATTTGATTTAACCGGGCAAGTCGCGCTGGTCACCGGCGCATCCAAGGGGATGGGTAAGGCCATGGCCCTGGCCTTGGCGGAACATGGCAGTCAGGTTGTGATTTCCAGCCGCAAGCTGGATGCTTGCCAAGAAACCGCCGCTGAAATCAATGCCGCGGTTGGCGCCGAGCGGGCCATCGCTATTGCCTGCAACATTGGTTACAAGGAGCAGCTGCAAGGTCTGGTGGATGAGACCCGCTCTCGGCTCGGTCCCATTGATACCCTGATTGCCAATGCTGGGGTGAATCCATTTTATGGCCCGATGTCTGAAATACCCGATGAGGCTTTCGACAAAACCATGAACTCTAATCTGCGCTCGAATCACTGGCTCTGCCAAATGGTCGCGCCTGATATGTTGGCCAAACAACGCGGGTCGATCATGATTACCGCTAGCGTTGGTGCGTTTGGCCCATCAGAAACCCTGGGGACCTATAACATTTCTAAAATGGCAGATATCGCCTTGGTGCGAAATTTGGCTATGGAGTGGGGGCCTCAAGGCATACGAGTTAACGCGCTGTGTCCTGGGTTAATTCGTACGGACTTTGCCAAGGCGCTGTGGGACAACCCTGAGGCAGCCAAGCGCGTAACCGAACAAACACCCCTACGCCGATTCGGCGAGGCGGATGACTTTAAGGGGATAGCGGTATTTGTCGCCTCGGATGCCAGCGCCTACGTGACCGGGCAGGCGCTAACGGTTTGTGGTGGCACCCACATGTTCCGCTAAGGGACGCCGCTCAGGAGTGAAGCGGTGAACACTCATTACAGCGACCAGAGGAACCAGCCATGTCGACTTGGCACGACCCCGTAGCGGGATTTCAATATCAAAGCCGGGTGCTTGAAATGACCCCGGCAACCCAGTCAGAACGACTCACCGCGTGTGGGATTGATTCGTCAGTGTTTGGGGACGCAGTGGATCCTGCCTTTTTTATCGGACTGGGCATTCACGCGGGTATTGATAGCGGTATCAGCGCCGAAGGCAACATCAACATGCTGCAGCGGCTGATTCAGCACCGGCCCGCCATGCTAGGCGAGCCTTTAACCGTTAAGGGTGAGATCACCAACGTGGTCGATGTGCCAAGAGGTCAGCGAGTCGAAACCGACGTCTGGTTTGAGGATAGCCATGGGGAGCGAGTGATCAGTTGCCCTCGCACCTCATTGCGTCCTCAGCAACGCGCCAGCGAATCGGCTCAGGGACCTGGCGCTGGTGAGCGGCCTAAGCCCGTGGTTGGCGATGTCGGTGATTTGCTTCTGCTGGATAGCTATGAACTAACGCCAGAGCGAGTTAAGGCCTACAGCATTGAAGGCAACAGTATTCACTACGAACAAGAAGCGGCAGAACGGGCGGGTTTTCGCGCCCCGCTGATTGGCGGTGGCATGGGCGTGCACTACCTAACGGCGCAAATGTGGCGCGATCGTAAACCGCAGAGTTTTGATGTGTCTATTTACTTTCGACGTCCCATTTTTTGGGACGAGTCGGTGCAGGTAGGGGTTGTTGAGGATGAAGGGCGGTGGCAGGCCATGGCGCTTCTGAAGCTGCCAATGCAAGTTCAGTCGGATCAGTCGGCCAAAGTGGGCACCGAAATAGCGGTGGCGAACTACCAACGGGCTGACTAATGCCCAGCAGCTGACGGTTTAGCGGGTTTGGGTCGTGTTTGGTCAAACTCGACGCTGAGAGGCTTTTAGCTAACCGGCAGGCGTACTTTAGCAGTACCAAAAACCGGGGTTTGGGTCGGATTGGGAGGAATCCGACGCTGCGAAGTTGTTAGCGAACCGGCAGACGGACTTTAGCGGTACCAAAAACCGGGGTTTGGGTCGGATTGGGAAGAATCCGATGCTGCGAAGTTGTTAGCGAACCGGCAGACGGACTTTAGCGGTACCAAAAACCCGGGTTTCATCCTTCGTGTTTTTCACCGTCATATCCAGCTCGACGATGCCTTCGTCTTCGTCAATATCGGTAACAACCGCACTGATGATGGCCGGGGTATCTGCCAACATGGGCGCCCGAAAAACGGTATCCACGTGTTCTACTTGCCCGCTCGGTGCCCATTGGTGAATGGCACTGGTTAAAAAACCCATGCCCATGATTCCGGGTACCAAAGCCCCAGGAAATCCTTCCTTGCGCGCACCCTCATGACTTTCAAATCGTGGTCCGCCCCAGCCCACAGCCCGAGCAAACGCGCCCACGTTGTCCAGAGAAGTATCGGGTTCAAAAACCGGCAGTTCCGTGCCGAACTCCACGTCGTGAATGGTTTTAATGCTCATGCGTCTGGTTTCTCCCGTACTACTAGTCTGGAGTCGATATTGGCTAAATGCGTGTTGTCGGCATCAAACAGTTCGGTACGCACAACGATGAAAATCATGCGTCCAGAGCGGCCTTTTTTGTCGTAGATGTCGTGCAGGTGAGCCTTAACGGTTAAGGGGACTCCGGCACGAACTGGGCCAAAACGCTCTACGGCCTTGCCGCCGTCCATGGGAATGCCGCCCAGAGATGGAAAATCGATGGGCAGGTGACGACCTGATGAAATACTGCACAAATACGCCGGCGTTGCCTGAAAGTCCTCGTGGGCCGGATCGGTAAATTCCGCGCGATGTTCGCCAGAAGCCCGGGCCGCCGTGGTCAGATTGTCTGCTTGGATTTCCAGATCTCGACTGGCGAACTCCGTGTGCAGGAACTTACCTTTGAGTTCCTCAAGATCAACCATTCGTGCTCTCCCTCTCCGATGGCTTGAGGCACGGATCATACGGATGCCAGGCCTGTGTTGCCAAGGGGGCAGGCAGAGATTAAGGCTGCAAGGTGGCGGTGCTTTGCCGCCGGCGGGTGGTGGCACTACAATCTGGGGTTTTAACGGGAGAGAGCGATGGGTCCATTATCAGGATTACGAGTGGTTGAGCTTCAGGGAATCGGTCCTGGGCCTTTTTGCGGCATGATGCTGGCGGACATGGGCGCTGAGCTGATTCGCGTGGACCGATCCGCCTCTAAAGGCAAAGACGCGAACAAGTTCGATGTGCTTGCCCGAGGACGCAAAAGCATCGCGGTGGACCTAAAAAGCCCGGCGGGTGTTGAAACGGTTCTTAAATTGGTCGAAAGCGCTGATGTTCTGCTTGAGGGATTTCGCCCCGGCGTCACCGAGCGTTTGGGTCTTGGCCCAGATGTGTGTTTGGCGCGTAACCCGCGACTGGTTTACGGACGCATGACCGGCTGGGGTCAATACGGATCCATGGCGCACACCGCAGGTCACGACATTAACTACATCTCTTTGTCTGGAGTCTTGCACGGCATTGGTGAGCCCGGCGGTAAGCCGACGCCGCCTCTCAATTTGGTTGGGGACTTCGGTGGTGGCGGCATGATGCTGGCCTTTGGTGTCATGGCGGCGCTATATGAGCGCAACCAATCAGGTCAGGGGCAGGTAATCGACGCGGCCATGACCGATGGCTCCGCGCTGCTGATGAACTCCATATACGGACTGATGGGGCAGGGGGTTTGGCATCATCAACGTGGTACGAATTTGCTGGACGGTGGTGCGCACTTTTATGGCACCTATGAAACCAAGGACGGCAAGTACGTGTCGATTGGTTCTATTGAGCCACAGTTTTATGCCTTGTTGCTGGAGAAAACCGGTCTTGCTGACGATGCGGATTTGCCGCGTCAAATGAGCCGCCAGGACTGGCCAGCTCTCAAAGAAAAATTCGCGGCGGTGATGGCCAGCAAAACTCGGGACGAATGGGACGAGATCATGTTGGGCACGGATATTTGTTACGCGCCCATACTGACGCTAGAAGAGGCGGCGGAGCACCCTCATAACAAAGAGCGTCAGACGTTGGTTGAAGCCAATGGCGTGCTGCAGGCGGCGCCAGCGCCACGATTTTCGCGAACGGCGCCGGAGATGCCCGGGCCCGTGGCGGTGCCTGGTGATGCCAGTCGTGAAATTCTGGCTGACCTCGGGATGAGTGATGACGAAATCAACGCTCTGTTCGAATCAGGAGCCGTGGCCTAAGGCCCGTTTGACCTCGTCAATGATTCTGCGCTCGGCGCTGAGGTAATCCAGCTGATGTTGGGATGCCGCGCGCAGAATGTCCCCATGCTCCACCTTAAAAGTCTCTTGTCCGTTGGGGCGTGCAATGACTTTCACCGCTACCTCGCCCAAGGACGTGGTGACCGAGCGCTGTTGCCGGGGTAGCACCCGCTTGGCAAAAGGCATGATGCGCAGACCGATACTGGTGGAGGCCGTCAACAATGTGTCCGTTACCGCTTCAAGATGATCGTCATCGGTCAGAGCGGTAAGGCATTGAGCAGGTCGCTGCTTTTTCATCATGATGGGTTGGGTAACCACATCTTGCGCCCCGGCCTCGAACAAAGCCGCCATCAGCGGCGCGAAGGCTTCAGGCGACATGTCGTCGATGTTGGCTTCCACTTTGTAGTGGCCGGTTTCAAGATCGTTGAAACGGTGTTCCAGCGACCCAGTGCTTAAACCACTCTGGGCTGGTTCATAAGCGCCCAGCGCCACGCGCAGCACGTTGGGTATCTCGAAGTTTTTTTTGCCAATGCCATAGCCAATGGCCTCTGGCTTAAATGTTCCTTTGGGGAGAAATGCGTTTACCGCGTGGGACAAGATGGCCGCTCCGGTGGGCGTGGTGGCTTCGCCATCCACGGTTCCATAGCGGCAGGGAACGTCTTTCAAAATTTCTTGGGTGGCCGGTGCAGGCACGGGCAATCGTCCGTGGGCGCAATTGACGAAACCGCCACCAAGCTCTACCGCATCACACAGCACGATGTCCGGCTGAAAATACTCGATGGCCGCCGCCGCGCCGACGATGTCGATGATGGAATCCATTGCGCCTACCTCGTGAAAATGTACCTTCTCTGGCGGCACGTTGTGGATTTTGCCTTCCGCTTGGGCAATTTGCTTGAACATGTCTAGGGCTCGCTGGGTCACCCTAGCTGGGAGTTGCGCCTCATTAATCATTTTGACAATGGTGCTGTGATGGCGGTGATCGGTTTGATCGTCTATCTGGATTTGGGCTTGAAGGCCTGAGATGCCCATTTTGCTGGCGTGCACAAAAGCCAGAGCGAATTCGTCACTGACCGGTAACTTACTCAGCAAATCCGCCAAGTACGCTTCGGGCACCCCTAGGTTTACCAAGGCAGCCAGATGCATGTCGCCGGCGATTCCACAACTGGGTTGGTAGTACAGGGCTCTCATCGTTAATCCTTATGCTGCGGCGGCAATGACTGAGGTTTGGGTGCGCTAAGACCGCCTGGAGACGAAATGTTTGGACGGCCAAATGTCTGCTCACGTATCCTGCCCGACTTATCTTCACATTGTCGCGGCAAAGACGCGACTCACATCTGTAGGGAGATTCTGTGAATCGCTATTTTCGTAACGTCCGCCTCTATCGTATCCACAGTCAATGGCCTGGCAGTGAGGAAGCACTTTCAGAAATTTTAGCGAACGCAGCCTTTAAACCGTGTGGGGCCTTTAGCGAGCGCAGCGGCGGCTTTGAGCCGCCGGTAGCCGACGCCGGGGATTTGTTGTCGCGCCGCATCTCTGGCGCGGATTTACTGCAGTTGCGCGTGCAGACTCGCGTGCTGCCGCCAGCAGCGGTGCAAGAGGCGCTGGTGCAACGGATTGAAGCCTTTAAGCAACGCACCCAAACCGAACCCAATCGCGCAGAAAAACGCGATTTGAAAGACGAGGTCTACTCGGAATTGCTGCCTCAAGCCCTGCTGAAGTCGGACAGGGTGCAGGCCATCATGCTGCCCAAGGAAGGCGTGCTGGTGATCGGCAGCGCCTCGGAAGCCGTGGCGGACTATTTTTTGGATGCCCTGAAGCGGGCCATGGTGACCTTTCAATACGCGCCACTGGCCTTCAAAGCACCCCCCCAGGAATTCATTCATAAGCTGTTTATGGGTGGGTCCAGCGCACAGTTTCGTATGGGCCGCGAGTGCCGCATGCGAGATCCAGCGGATTCCCGCGCTTCGGTGAATTGGCTCGATTTTGATCTAAGCGATAGCACGGTACGGCGCCATGTCACCGATGGACTTAAGGTTGATCGCCTGGGGCTGATCTTTGACCAAGTCTGTGCCTTGGTGGTGGATGAAGATTTGGTGCTGCGAAAAGTCCGGTTGTTGGGACAGGACGAAATGAATGACGTGCCGGAGGAGGATCCTTTGGCCAAGCATGACGCGGAATTCGTCATCATGGCAGGAGCTTTTCAGAGCTTGGTTGGTGGATTGTCCGCAGAGCTGGGTGGTTTTGTCTCCTGACAGCATCACGCAGACAGCCTTCGGTTGCTGAATTGATGTCCTGACTTCGGTATCGGCTCGTGGCATGCTCGGAGCGATCACTGGCTTCCGGAGGGGACTGGAATGCAATCATTACATCGGCTGGGGCCGCGCTGTTCAGGCTGGGCGTTGATCGTCCTGTTTGGATTGTTGGTCGGCTGCGGCCCGGCAATCCCCGATAAGGCCGCGAGCCAAGGGGCAATCCTAGGAGCGAATCAGGGAGCGAATCAGGGAGCGAATCGGGCAGCGAATCAGAGAGAGGGTCAGGAGGCGGTTCCACCCAACGTGGTGATTTTGTTTGCCGACGATCTAGGCTACGGCGACCTTGGCAGTTTTGGGCACCCCTACATCCGCACTCCTCATATTGACGCGTTAGCGGCTGGCGGCCAGCGCTGGACGGATTTTTACGTGGCGGCGCCGGTCTGTTCTCCCAGTCGCGCTGCGCTGCTGACCGGGCGGCTGCCGGTTCGCAGTGGTTTGTATGGCAACCGAATTCGCGTGTTCTTTCCTGGGGAACGAGGCGGGCTGCCGGATAACGAGACCACGCTGGCTGAAGCGTTAAAGGACCGGGGTTATGCCACCGCTATGTTCGGTAAATGGCATTTGGGCGATGCGCCTCACGCCTTGCCTACGCGTCATGGCTTCGATGAGTGGATTGGCGTGCCGTATTCCAACGACATGAACTGGGTGGATGAGCCGGATTTTGATGCTTTGGTGAAGATGAGCCTATCCGGTGATGTCCAGCAGCGGGCTGAGGCCATGGCGCGACGCGGCGCCAAATACGCTGATCCCCGGGCCGAGCATTTCGCGGCGCCTCTGGTTTTCAGCAAGGTGTTGCCGGATCGTCAAATCGAAGATCAGGTAGAGCAGCCCACGGATCAAACCCAGCTAACCCGCCGAGCTACGCAGAGTGC
>JAYOSS010000055.1:10163-14061 GCA_038139355.1 Gammaproteobacteria bacterium | reverse complement strand
ATTAAAAAGATTTTGCTCAAAACAGCGCCAAGACTTCGCAAGTCGCTGCCAGCCAGGGTCAGAATGGAT
Organism: Gammaproteobacteria bacterium; assembly: GCA_038139355.1. Classification (GTDB taxonomy): domain Bacteria; phylum Pseudomonadota; class Gammaproteobacteria; order Pseudomonadales; family Azotimanducaceae; genus UBA4421. The sequence continues at coordinate 13,992 of JAYOSS010000055.1, read as the reverse complement.
CCCAAGGGCAAAGCGTCGGCGAAGAATTCGGGATCAACGGGTATGTTCAGACTTGCCAGCAGCGCTAGCGCATCACCTTGCAGCAAGGCCAACCGCTCTTGATAGAAAGGGAGCTTGGCAGAAAAAGCAGAAGTGCTTTGGGTGAGCAGGGCACCAATAAGGCCCAAGGCCAAAAAAATACCCAACACCACTGAGCCAAGCGCTAGGCCATTCGAAATGCCTCGAGCTTTAAACCAGAACATGGGTGTAGCGGCGATGGTGGCAATAAAAATCGCCAGCAGCATAGGTACCACAATGGCTTGGGCGGACTTGAGTCCCGCGGCGATAACAATCAAGGCTGCAAAAATAATGAACCCTTGGCCAGCCGGGTGGCGGGGCTTGTGGTTGGGGTCTGTCATTACCAAGTTCTCTTTGGGCATCCTAGCCTGGGTCGATCTTAGGTGAAGGGTCGTTGATTCGCCAAGCTGGGGACTTGGCTGCGAATGTCAAACACTCGCTGGGGATCGATCTCGGCAATAGCGTAGCCGTCACCGTCGGGAATTTCTGCCAGCACTTCGCCCCAGGGATCAATGATGATGGAGTGTCCGTAGGAGGATCGATTTGCGCTATGGGCACCGTGCTGAGCCGGCGCAATGACATAGCTTTGGCATTCGATGGCTCGCGCTCGCAACAACGCATGCCAATGAGCGGCACCGGTGGTTGCGGTAAAGGCAGAAGGGACAGTGAGCGCTAAAGCGCCCATCTCCACCAGTCGCTGGTACAGAGCGGGAAAGCGCACGTCGTAGCAGACCGTCAGGCCAAGGGGGCCTACAGGGCTATCCACGCAAATTGCCTGATCCCCAGGGCCGGTTTGCCGGGATTCCATGAGTTGGGGGCCATCAGGGATGCTGACATCGAAAAGATGGATCTTGCGGTAGGTGGCGCAGACTTCGCCCTGACGATTCAGGTAGACGCTGGTGTTGTAACAGCGCTCAGGATCGCCGGGCATGGCTTCATGAAAACCGCCCAACAGTAAATCACAGTCTAATTCTCGGGCTAAGGCCTGACAGCGCTGCAAAATGGGGCCCCCTTCTGGCAGTGGCTCGAGAATGGCTTTTTTGCCCTCGTGGCGGCCCAAATAAGCAAAGGCTTCCGCCCAGGTAATCAGGCCCGCGCCGTCGCTGGCCGCCTGCCTCGACAGGGTTTCCAGGGTGCTGAGGTTTTGCTCAACATCCGTTCCAGCATTGTGCTGGACGACGGCTACCTTGGTGGCTGCAGGGGAATTGGCGGCGGCGGTCATGGTGGCTTAGCTCTCTGGCAGCAAATCGGGTTGTATGCACTTGATGCTGGCGCCTAGGTATTCCTCCAGCGCAGGCAGGTTGAATGCGTCGTCTTCGGATACAAAGCTGATGGCGGTACCCGATGCTCCAGCCCGGCCGGTGCGGCCAATGCGATGCACGTAATCTTCTGCGTCGTCTGGCAACTCGTAGTTGATCACATGGGTGACGCCGTCGACATGGATGCCGCGGCCGGCAACGTCTGTGGCGATGAGGTACTTGAGCTCACCGTTTTTGAATTTGTTCAGTGTGGACAAACGCTTTTTCTGGGGGATGTCTCCGGCCAAGCCTTCGCAAGGTAGGCCTTTCTTCTTCAAATACTCCACCAACTTATGGGTACGGTCGCGTCTATTCGCAAAGATAATGGCCCGGGCCGGGTCGTTGTGATTGATGAAGTCCAACAGAATACGGCTGCGTTTGCTGCCCTCTACCAGCCAGAACTTTTGGTCCACGGTATCGGTGGCGACACTTTCGGGTTCTACCACGATGTGTTCTGGGTCAATGGTCCAGGAATCTGCCAGTCGCATAACGGCGTCATTGAACGTCGCGGAGAAGAACAGGGTCTGTCGTTTGCGCTTGTGGGGTGTTTGATAAACGATGCGTCGCACGTCTGGAATGAACCCCATGTCCAGCATGCGGTCGGCTTCGTCAATGACCAGGCATTCAACCTTGCTGAGATTGATGTCACGACGCTCCAAGAAGTCGATCAGACGCCCAGGGGTGCCTACCAGAATATCCACCGGGCCCTTGGCCAGCTCTTCCCGTTGCCGGTCAAAATCCATGCCGCCCACAACACATACCGTGCGCATGCCCATGAATTTAGACAGCCCTTCAGCATCGCCCTGGATTTGCAGGGCCAGCTCTCTGGTAGGCGCTAACACCAGGGCGCGAGGGGTGCCCAGATTGGGTCGTTCCTGAGGCGGGTTCTCCCAAAATCGGGTCAACAGGGTGATTAAGAACGCAGCAGTTTTGCCGGTACCGGTTTGCGCTTGCCCGGTGACATCGTAGTCCGACAGGCTAAAGGGCAGGGCCCGGCCTTGGATGGGGGTGCATTCTTCAAAGCCCAATTCTGAAATGGCCTTCACCAACGGTTCTGGCAATGCCAGCTCTTCAAAGCGCACCGGTTCGTCGTTGTCACCCTCGGTATCTTGGTCATCCTCGGATGCGTCGGCTTGAGCGACAGCTGCATCTGCGGAGGCCTCATCGGCTTCAGCCTGACTGGCGTCGTCGGTATCGGCATTAGCATCGGCATCGGCCTCAGCAATATCCGCTGTGGCGCTTTCGATAGCTGTACTTTCGATATCTGTACTTTCGATATCTGTACTTTCGATGTCTGTGCTTTCGGTGTCGGCGTTTTCAATTTCGATGCTCTCGACGTCGGCAGTCTCCATGGTGGTAGTGTCAATGGCGGTTGCGGCTTGGTCTTGAGCAGTCTTGTTGGATTGATCTGACATGGGATCCTAATCGTTGATTTCAATAATATTGGGCGAAAGGCTGGCGTTAATCTGTGGCTAGCATTTGTTCCGCGGATGCTGTCTTAATACACAGCGTGAGAATGTCCATGGCTGCATGGATTTCCTCTAATGTGCCAAAGGTTGGCGCAATACGAATGTTCTGATCTTTGGGGTCCTGACCGTAGGGGAAGGTGGCTCCTGCGGGTGTTAGCGTCAAGCCCGCGTCTTTGGCCATGGCGACCACCTTGTTTGCCAGTCCGGGTAAGACATCCAGCGACACAAAGTAACCGCCTCGGGGCTGGGTCCAGCTAGCAATGCCTAAGCCGCCAAGTTCTCGGTTGAAGATCTCATCTACCAGCTCGAATTTGGGTCGGATGATGTTAGCGTGATCGCGCATATGCTCGACCAACCGGCCCTGCAGAAATTTCACGTGACGCAGCTGATTCACCTTGTCAGGGCCAATGCTGAAGGCCCCCAAGTGTTTGTCTAGCGCATCAAGCACTCGAGCTGATGAGGCCACAAAGGCGACCCCAGCACCGGCAAAGGTGATCTTGGAGGTAGAGGCAAACTGCACTACGTGGTCAGCAGTGCCGGCGCTATCGGCTGCTGCGGCAATAGACGCCAGGTTGTCGCCTTGGTCATACAAGTCATGCACGGCGTAGGCGTTATCCCAAAGCACCACAAAATCATCAGCGGCGGCAATCTTAGGCAGCTCAGCCAGTGCGGTGACCGTTGCGTCGGTGTAGGTGCAGCCGGTGGGGTTGGAATATTTGGGCACGCACCAAATGCCCTTCACGTTGGCATCGGCCACCGCCGCCCTAACCGCGTCCATATCTGGGCCGGTGTCGGTGATAGGGATAGGCAACAGTTCGATACCGAAATGATCTGACAGCGTGAAGTGACGATCGTATCCGGGTACCGGGGCCAACAGTTTGATGTTGCTGGTGCGATTCCAGAGTCGTTCGTCCCCCCAAAGACCAAAGTCTAGGGCGGTGCGCAACACCAAGTGCATGACACACAGACTGGAGTTTGCGGCGGCCCTGATTTGTTCGTCAGGGA
>JAYOSS010000055.1:0-10153 GCA_038139355.1 Gammaproteobacteria bacterium | reverse complement strand
CCCATGATTTGCGCGCCCAGGGCCCGAGCTTCAGCGATACCCCGGGTGCCGCCGTAGTTCCGGGTGTCGGTGCCATCCTCGGCGATGAAATTGCCTTGCAGTACGCCGTCCAGACCGTTGCTCAGGTTCAGCTGTTCTGCGCCGGGTTTGCCACGGCTGAGATCCAGCTTGAGATTGCCGCCACCCAGATCCGCGTAGTCATTGCGCCACTGAGCAAGCTGATCGTTCAGGGTCTGACGATCCCATTCAGGCATGGGTTGTTGAGGGTCGGTGGTGCTCATAGTCCGGTGGTTTCATCCAGCTGTAACATTAAATTCAGATTTTGAATGGCGGCGCCTGCCGCGCCTTTGCCCAAGTTGTCATAACGCGCGCATAGCACTAGGCGCTGATCGTCGCCGAAAACGAACAAATCCATGTGGTTGGTGTTGTTGCGTGCTGTGGGGTTTAGGTAGTTGCCTTGCAGCATGCTTCGATCGCCAAAGTCGGCCACATGGATAAACGGCTCGTTTGCGTACCGTTGAGCCAGCACGTTGTGCACGGCTGCTGGCGTTGCGCCCTGCAATTCTTCGACGAACAAAGGCACCTGGGTAAGCATGCCCTGATCGTAGTTAGCCACCGTGGGGACGAAGATAGGCGCGATGGATGTGCCGCTGAACTGTTCCATTTCTGGCAGGTGTTTGTGTCCCTGGTCCAGTCCATAGCTTTGCACGGCCAGAGTATTTGCCGTGGCCGGGTCCATGGCTTGGAACTGCTCAATCATTTGCCGGCCACCGCCGGAGTAACCAGAAACCGCATTGCAGCGTAGTGGTGTGGTGGGCGCCAGCAGTCCAGCTTCGATCAGGGGCCGAATGAGCAGAATAAAGCCCTGGGGATAACAGCCGGGGTTGCTGACATAGCGCGCGTTAGCAATGGCCTGACGGCTTTCTTGGCTCAGTTCTGGCAGCCCGTACTGCCAGTCTGGGTGCACTCGATGGGCAGAGCTGGCATCCAAAATTCGCGTCTTGCCCCCAGCCAGGACAACGGACTCACGGGCCGCATCGTCGGGCAGGCACAAAATCGCCACGTCTGCTTGGGCTAACAATTCGGCTCTAGCGCCTGGATCTTTTCGGGATGCCGAGTCAGCCTGCAAAACCTCAATGCTGGCGTGGTTGGCCAGGCGTTCGGTGATCTGCAAACCGGTGGTGCCGGCATGTCCGTCTATAAATACTTTGTTCATGTGTTCCGTTCGGCTCATGGCCTAAGGCCAGGGCGGTGGGGTGCCTACCAGTTGCAGCGCAGGAAGTCTGGCTTCGCGGGGAGGCAAGTGTACGGTTTCAGGGCCGGGGTGTTAAGAGCTCTTGGCTGTTATTTGTTTGAAATTCAATGACTTTGGCTCGAAAGTTTGGCGGTAAATGGGCCAGAGTTTGCAGCAGTGGCTGATCCGGATAGGCCTCTCCGCAGCCGCGAACAAACTGCAGCGTTTTGAGGCCGTCAAACCAGTCGTGTACCCATTGATGGCGCTGCTGGGGTTGGGTGTTTTGTTTGGCTAGGTTCGCGGCAAAATCATCAAAGCCCAGCGCGTTCAGTCGGGTGCCAATGCCCTCGGGTAACGGTTGTTCTGGCTGCTCGGCCCAATGGTCCAACGCTTTAAGGGCTGTTGTTAGCAGCACAAAACACTCGGGGTGGTAGCTCAAGTAGCCAAAACCCGAGGGATCTGCGATCAGACTTTGCTGAATGCTGGCGAGGGCCGGGCCGGTGCCAAAGGGTACCCGGGTGGAGAGCCGGGCTTGGATTTGCAGAACAGGACTGGGTAGTTGCTGAATGTCGGCAATTTTGCGAATTTTATTTAGCAGATAAAAATCTTCTCCAGCGCTGCGTTTGGGATAGCCGCGCACGGCAGCGTAAGCCCGGGCATGAACGGCGATGGTGCTGCCTAGGCTGTGATGGGCATAACGACTGCCCGCCACCGCCAAGCCGGCAACGTAGTAGTTCATGTGCTGATCATAGAGCGCAGCGGCTCGCCGCAAAGTCGGGTCGTCACTGATATGACCGTGGGGGTAGATCAAAGCCCCGGGCGCAGGATTAGCCGATACGAAGGGGCCAGAATGCAAAATTGCCGTGTAGTCCTGGGGAAAGGTCACATCCGCATCGCTCTGCAGCAGCCAGGGGGATTCGATCCAACCGTTGTGCCACAACGCCAGCGCCAGATCACAGCCAATTTTGCGCGCCAAGCCAACGCCGTGTTTGGGATTCAAACGACTCTCGGCGGTCACCCGATCCACAATCCATGCGTGTTCAAAGTTGTTGTCAGTCAAATCCTCAAGCAGCCCTTGGGTGCGTCGGATTTTGTCGGGTGCTGCATTTGTGGGGGCGTTTATAACCAGCACCACCAGCAACCCGAGGTTGGCTAAACTCGCGACTTGGGGAACCAGCACGTTGGGATCTTCGTCGAAGGCGGGAATGACCAAACAGCCTTGGTAAGGAGGGTGTTCTGGTTTGCTTGTGCCGGCGCCTGTCGTCGTGCTGAGGTGGCGGACTTGCAGATTTGCGTGCAACTTCTGGTGGTTGAACAGCGTCTTAGCTTCTACCTCAGCGTATTGGGACAGGTATTGCTCAATCACCGCTCAATGCAGGGCCGCGCGGATGGGCAACTCGGCAATCAGGGCATTTTCTTGTTCGGCCAACTCGCAAAAGCGTTGGTTTACCTCTAAGTGCGCACATTGGCTGTGGGCTAACTCAACAAACAAATGCCAGTGCCTTGCTTCGCTTTTGGCAATAGCCCGATAGAACTTGCTCAGTTCCGGATCTTGAATGTGGGCTGCAACCAAGCCAAAGCGTTCTGCGCCTCGACGCTCCACGATGGCGCCAATGAGCAGGCGATCCAGCAAAAACACGGTCGAATCTTTACGTACCCATTTGTTGAGTTGGGTGACGTAGGGATCCTTGATATCCGCAGCGGGGGTGATGCCTCTCGCCAACAGTAGTCGCATGACTTCCTTGTAGTGGTTGAGCTCTTCTACCGCGAGATCAACCATGGCCTTCACCAGAGCAGGTCTGTCAGGGTAGTGAGCCACCATGCTCAGGGCCATGCCCGAGGCTTTTTTTTCCGCAGAAGCGTGATCTTGAATAAAAGGCTCGAAGTCGCCCAGTACACATTGGATCCAGTCCGGATCTGTGGGTGCCAGTGGGGTCAGATCTGCCAGATCTAATGGCTGTAAATGGAGTTCAGCCATTGACCGATGTGAGCTATTTCCTGGGGACAGACCTGGTGACCCATGGCGTATTCTTGCCATTGCACCTGATACGACAGATCCAGCAACGCTTGTCTGGAGGTGATGGCCCGGGTGATTGGAATCGATGCATCGGCCACACCGTGAGCCATAAAAATGGGTGTATCCACGTTGGCGAAGCCTACCCGCTCGGCAAGATGCTCGTGATCGTTAACATAGGTCGATAGCGCCATGATGCCCCGCAGGCGTTCGCTATGACCCAGACCAAGCTCCAAGGCGATGACCCCGCCCTGGGAGAAACCCGCCACCGTAATTTGGTCAGCGCGAAAGCCCTTGGCGATCTCGGCTTCCACCAATTGGCTCACGGCATCCACGGATTGCCGAATGTCATCGTTGCTGGCCAGAGGTGAGGCAGGATCGATGTCATACCAGCCGCGCATTTCCATGCCGCCGTTAATGGTGATGGGCCTGATGGGTGCGTTAGGAAAAACGAAGCGCAAATCCTGATCTAAGGTCAGCATGGGGACGATGGGTTCAAAGTCTGTCGCGTCAGCACCCAAGCCGTGCATCCAGATGACGCAGCCCACTGGGTTTTCGCCGGTTTCGCGCTCTAAAAATTCTAGTGAGTCCATGCTTCCTCCGGATTGGCCGGGTCCAACTAAGGAGTCGGGACGATAACGATTTGGCGTCGGGATCTCAATTCTCCGAGGGCGCGGTTAGCTTGCTAGTGGCCGCACGATCACCTTCTTTGCAATGCGTCGCTGTCATCGCCGGATGCATCTGGGCCACGGCGTTCGTGCAAGCGCTCATGCAACGCGCCATAATAGGTGCATGACAGAAGAAGAAAGACCCAGCTCCAAGAATTTGCGCCGGCTTCGTCCGGCGTTTTCATTTCTACGTCCCTATATCCCTCAGGTGGTTATCGCCAGCATCGCGTTGGTGGTGACTGCCAGTGCGACCTTGTCTCTGGGTCAGGGTATTCGCATGGTGATTGATAGCGGCTTTGCTAGCGGCGAGGTGGAATTGCTGAGTCAGTCCCTTAGCGTGTTCGTGGCATTTATTGTCGTTTTAACCGCTGGCACCTTTGTGCGCTTTTATTTTGTCTCGTGGGTAGGCGAGCGTGTGAGTGCGGATATCCGCTTGGCGGTTTTCAATCACCTGGTGCACATGCACCCGAGTTTTTTCGAAGACAACTCGCCTAGTGAAATTCAATCCCGAGTGACCACGGATACCACCTTACTGCAGACGGTGATTGGATCTTCGGTTTCCATCGCCTTGCGCAACATCCTCATGTTTTTTGGCGGTATGACCTTGCTGTTTGTGACCAACGCCAAATTGTCGTTGATCGTGTTGGCCAGCGTGCCCTTTGTGGTCTTGCCCGTGATCTTTTTTGGTCGGCGGGTGCGGGCGCTGTCACGCAGCAGCCAGGATCGACTGGCGGATGTCGGCAGTCATGTCAGTGAGAGTTTTCGACACATCAAGATCGTTCAGGCTTTTAATCATCAGGCCTTGGATATCGCCCAGTTCGGCCATGTGGTGGAGCGGGCGCTGCGCGTGGCGCTGCAGCGCGTCTGGTTGCGCGCGGTGTTGGTGGCGGTGGTGATGCTGCTGGTATTCGGCGCGGTGGCGACGCTGATCTGGGTTGGCGGCCAGGATGTGTTGAGTGGCCGCACCAGTCCTGGTGATTTAGCGGCGTTCATTTTTTATGCCTTTATCGTGGCCGGTTCTGTGGGTGCGATTTCTGAAGTGTGGAGTGACCTGCAGCGGGCTGCAGGAGCGACGGAACGACTGGTGGAGCTGCTGGAGTCCCCCAGCCAAATCTCAGATGGTCCCGTGGATAAGCTGGCAAATTGGCAAGAGCTAGATTTGGTGGTGGAGAACCTGGGCTTTCATTACCCCAGTCGGCCAGATCAACAGGTCCTTCAGAACGTTTCGTTTAACGTGGCTCCAGGCGAAATGATTGCTCTGGTTGGCCCGTCAGGGGCTGGCAAAAGCACCTTTTTTGATTTGCTGCAGCGGTTTTATGACGTGGATGCTGGGCGGATCTCTCTTGGCGGCATCGACACCCGTGAGCTCAGCCTGCATACCTTGCGCAATGCCTTTGGTTTTGTGCCGCAAACCCCAGCCATGTTCTCTGGCACTGTGCGAGAAAATCTGACCTACGCACGGCCGGATGCGACGGACGCCCAGGTGGAGCGAGCGCTGGAGCTGGCAAACGCCCGCACCTTCGTCGAGGCGTTGCCCCAGGGTTTGGCCACATCCCTGGGCGAAGATGGGGTGGGACTGTCTGGCGGTCAGCGCCAGCGTTTGGCTATTGCCCGGGCGCTCATTGCTGAACCTGCATTTTTGTTGCTAGACGAAGCCACCAGCGCCTTAGACGCCGAGAGCGAACAGAGCATTCGTAAGAGTATTGAGGCGCTGAAGGGAGAGATGACCATCTTGGTGATCGCCCATCGACTGTCAACGGTGCGGCAGGCGGACCGTATCCTGGTGTTCGAGCAAGGGCGTGTTATTGGCAGCGGCACCCACGATCAACTGCTGAACGACACCGAGCTGTATGCGCGATTCGCAGATATCCAGTTCGCCAGTTGAGAGGCCTAGCCCAGCTCTCCACCCTCATTGAACAGATCGGTTTGGCCTGGGTTGTCCAGCTCTCGCAGCTGTACTCCTAGGCCGATGAGCCGAACGGGCTTTTCTTGTCGCTCCCATGCGGTGCGCAGTAACTGCTGATAAATTTCTGGGTTAACGTCCTGGCCCGTGCTGGCTACGGTTGTGGTATCGAAACCTTGGAATCGCAGTTTTAGCGTGCGGCTTTTGATGCGGTGCTGGCAGCGGGCTTTGGCAATGCGCTTCTCCAGGTCCGCAAAAAGGATATCCAATTGAGACTGACAGGCGTTTAGGTCCGGCAGATCTTCCGCAAACGTTCGCTCGGTGCTGACAGACTTGCGAATCCGATTCACGGTCACGGGGCGCTCATCTTGGCCGCGGCATAGTTGATACAGCCGGGTGCCAAATTTGCCGAATCGCTGTGCCAGATCAGTGGCGCTAACGCCCTGTAGATCACCGCAGGTATGGATGCCCATGGTGCTCATTTTTTTTGCCGTCACCGAGCCTACGCCAAAGATTTTTGCTACGGGCAGGTCCGCCATGAAATGCTCAATTTGAGGCGGGGTGATGGTAAATTGTCCGTCGGGCTTATCCCAATCCGAGGCAATTTTGGCCAGGAATTTGTTTGGCGCGATGCCTGCTGAAATGGTGATCCCGACCTCCTGGCGCACCCGGTTACGTATTTCTTCGGCGATGCGGGTGGCGCTGCCTTGATGCTGCCGGCATTCACTGACGTCCAGAAAAGCTTCGTCTAACGACAGCGGTTCAACCAAATCCGTGTAGTCATAAAAGATGCTCTGAACCCGTCGGCTTTCGATTCGGTATTTCTCCATGTTGGTGGGAACCACCACCAAATCTGGGCACAGACGCAGGGCCTGGGCCATGGGCATGGCCGAATGCAGCCCGTATTTGCGCGCCTCATAATTGCAGGTCGCAATAACGCCGCGTCGACTGGCGCTGCCTCCGACAGCAATGGGTAGATCGCGAAGCGAGGGGTCATCGCGCATTTCCACCGACGCGTAAAAACTGTCGCAGTCACAGTGAATGATCTTTCGCATGCTCTTAGTGTCTTGAACTGCCGGACCGTTGGGTGGCAGCAGCTTATTGCATTTTCGCGCTTGGCTGAACGCACTGGCTGAAAACGCCAGCGACCAGTAAGATTTTGGGGTTAACGGTAAATGCATTGGATAACAGGGGAGAGACAGTATGGGACCACTAAACGGATTTCGAATTATCGAGCTGGCGGGCATTGGCCCAGGGCCTTTTTGCGGCATGATGTTGGCGGACATGGGCGCCGAGGTGATTCGAGTAGAACGCATTGGTGCTGCCCAGGCCACGGAAGCGCCCAAGGATGTGCTGACTCGCAGCCGCCGCTCTATTGCGGTGGATCTGAAAAGCCCTGAAGGGGTGGAAGCGGTACTGCGCTTGGTGGAAAAAGCCGATGGTCTGATCGAGGGTTTTCGACCAGGCGTAACCGAACGTTTGGGTTTGGGGCCTGAGCACTGCCAAAAGCGAAACCCCAAGCTGGTTTACGGACGCATGACGGGTTGGGGTCAAGATGGACCCATGGCGCAAGCAGCCGGGCACGACATTAACTACATTTCACTAGCAGGCGCGTTGCACGCCATAGGGCGTCCAGGTGAGCGACCGGTACCACCGCTGAATTTAGTTGGCGATTTTGGCGGTGGCGGCATGTTGCTGGCGTTCGGCATGGTTTGCGGTTTGCTGGAAGCCACTAAGTCGAATCAAGGGCAGGTTATTGATGCGGCCATGGTGGATGGCACCGCTGCGCTCATGGCCATGTTTTATTCCATGTCCGCTTCCGGTGCTTTTGCCACCGAGCGTGGTACAAACATGCTCGACGGTGGCGCTCACTTTTACGACACCTACGAAACGTCCGATGGCGAATACATTTCCATCGGCTCCATTGAGCCACAGTTCTATGCCTTGCTGATGGAGAAGGCGGGATTGGATGCCGACTACTTCCAACCCCAGATGGATCGGGGCCGTTGGGGAGAGCTTAAGGCGAAGTTGACGGAAGTGTTTCTAACCAAGACCCAGGCTCAGTGGTGCGAGATTATGGAGGGAAGCGATGTCTGCTTTGCCCCGGTCTTGAACCTCATTGATGCTGCCGAACACCCTCACAACAAAGCCCGAAACGCGTACCAAACCGTGGCTGGTGTGCTGCAGCAATCCCCTGCACCTCGATTCTCTCGAACCCCAGCGCCGGACATTGGTGCTCCTCGAGTGCCCGGCGAGGATACCGCTTCGGTGCTTGCCGACTTCGGTTGGTCGGCGGAAGAAATTGAAGCGTTGACCGCCAAGGGCGTCGTGGCTGGATAATCTGGTTTGTTCATCAAGATTGGCATTTGCGATTGGAGTCGTGAAAACCGTTAAAAAATGGGGTTAAATGACAAGTCAGCCCAGTAGCTTCGGCTGAGTATTACTGAGTACAGTGTCTCAGTGGAGAGGGCTAATGTGCTGGCTGTCGCGGTCTGACTCACAAGAGTTGTCGCGGCGGAAGCGACGAAGCCCGGTAAGAAGTCCGGTAAGAAGCCCGGTAAAAAGCAGGACAGATACGATGATTCGCTGTAGCTTGGATCTCCGGGAAAATTGGTGTGACGAGAACAGCTATGCGGTGCGGCCCGCGCATCCTAATAATAAAAAACGCGAAAGGAAGTAGTCCCCATGAGTGTAGAGTTGTTAGACAATCCCAGGTTTTACGGTTATCGAGTTCGTCGGCAGATTGATGGGAAAACCTATCAGGAGTATTTCTCCCTCAAAGAGAACAGCAAGCGCATAGCCGGAGCGAAAAGGAAGGCGGTGAAAGCCGTGGCGGACGCTCGAGACGCTGAGCTCAAGGTGCTGCAGCAAAAACAGCGCGATAAGAATGACCGGGAAATTCAGCTGGACGAAACCGGGCAAATCAAAGGCATTCTCTGCCGCTTGAAGCGCGAAAAAAGCGGCACCCTAACGCCAGTTTTTCAGGTGGGGGTCATGTCCCGAGTGCGCGGAAAGATTGTAAATACCACGGTTTCTATCACTCGCCATGGTCGGGTAGAAGCCTGGCAGCGAGCCGTGGATTTTTATTGTGAACACAAGAACATTGGTAAACGCACCAAGACGTACAAAGAGCTGATATCCCGTTGCCCCAAGCCTGCGCAAATTAAGCGCTATACCCAACAGTAACTCTTCGTGGTAACAGAGACCGCAAAAGATACCTAAGGTGCGGGAAGTCTTTTGGGAATACAGTGACCGGGGCAAACAACAGCCGCGGTTGAATTAGACCGTCAGTTTGTTCACCAGACTGACGGTTTTTTTTGCTCCTTGTCGGCGCTAGTTACTGGGCCGGTTTGGACAACAACGTATTAAGGATGACCTATGGCGGAGAAATTTCACTCAGACAACTATGCACAGGTTTACGGTCGGTCGTTGTCTGACCCCCAAGGCTTTTGGTCTGAACAAGCGGCGAACATTCCATGGATCAAACCACCGGAGTCGATTCTGCAGCAGGACGAGAATGGCGTTTGGCGTTGGTTTGCAGATGGCGTGCTGAACTCCTGCTACGTCGCCTTGGATCAGCATGTTGCCGCGGGCCGGGGTGAACAAACCGCGTTGATCTACGATTCGCCGGTTACTCAAACCGTCGAAAAACTGACCTACAACCAATTGCTGGAAAAAACCGCCACCATTGCTGGCGGGCTGACCCAGTTGGGGGTGGCTAAGGGTGATGTGGTCATCATCTACATGCCCATGGTGCCCGAGACTGCCGCAGCCATGCTGGCCTGCGCTCGTATCGGCGCGATTCATTCGGTGGTGTTCGGAGGTTTTGCGCCCAAAGAACTGGCGATGCGCATAGACGATGCCAATCCCAAGGTGGTGCTGGCCGCGTCCTGCGGCATTGAGGTCGACCGCGTCATCGCCTATCAGCCGCTGTTGAATGACGCCATAGATCTGGCCGAGCACAAGCCTGACCATGTGGTGATGCTGCAGCGCGAGCAATGCCAGGCCACACTCAGTGCCCCCCGTGACGTGGACTGGCATACCTGGGAGGCCGCGGCATCGCCAGTGGACTGTGTGCCCGTGAAAGCCACAGATCCGCTGTACGTACTGTATACCTCTGGCACCACGGGCAAGCCCAAGGGCATTGTGCGGGACAATGGCGGCCATGCGGTGGCGTTAAACTACAGCATGCAGGCGGTTTATGGCGTGGAGGCCGGAGATGTTTACTGGGCCGCCTCGGATGTGGGTTGGGTGGTCGGACACTCGTATATCGTTTACGGGCCCCTGTTCGCAGGCTGCACGACCATTCTGTATGAGGGCAAGCCAGTCAGAAC
>JAYOSS010000054.1:13097-14111 GCA_038139355.1 Gammaproteobacteria bacterium | reverse complement strand
GCAGGGGTATCAATGAGTGCCTTCAGATAACTTTGGACAGGCAAAAATGCGTTTGTCCTTCGGCAGACCAGAAGCCCGTCTACTTCAAGACTTTGATTGGTGCCCGGCGGCAACCAGGACCGCTGTTGCGCGACTCGAATGGTCTTACCCTGACACAAAACTTCCCAAGTCGTTGTCTTCATAAGATGCCTCTATGCGCCCCCGAAAAACCGGCGCAACCAGTGCCACTGCCACATGCACGCCGCAAGAGAACTGACGCTCGAGTGGCTGTTTACGATGGGTTCTCCTTAACGGAAACCAGATTAGACCCATTAACGACCGCAAGCCGTGACTGACGTCACAAACTGTGCGCTTGGGCACAAAACGTTTTTGGGTGGCATAACTGGTTTCGTTACAAGCTGTCGCTGCGCTGATAGCGGCGTTTGCGCCCCTTGGACGACAGCCAAGTCTTTCGCCAGTCTCGAAAGGTCTTTTGTCGCAATTCTGAAGGCAGACGATCAACGACGTCTTGATAGTACTGGGGAACCTGCTGGCGCTGCCAAGGCTTACCCCTAGAGCCGGCATAATGAATGATGGCGGGATCGTTCCGCGCGGACTCAAGGTCCGACACCGTATAGACCGTATTCAAATAGGGGAAATCCTTCGATTGCTCAGTTTTGTCTACCTCGTAGACGTCTTCTAAAACCACGTAGTCAAAGGGCAACTCGGCAATGTTTGGCGTCACCAGATTGACCAAATCAAGATCGAAGAAATTCAAACGCGGCCCGAACTGCTCTATGCCTTCGAAATAGCGTTGAACCGCACGAGTCTCTCGCATCAATGCTAGGTTCATGACCATAAACCCAGAAAAGTAGATCCGCGCTTTGGTGTTCTCTGGAAAATACTTGTGCATCAACATGTCTGGCCCATTGCGCTCGGCGGGGACACCGGCCCACTCAGCGTCGTCCAGATTCATTGCATAGGCGGGATACAGATCTTTTTTGACGAAGACGTCCACATCCGAGTAAATAACCC
>JAYOSS010000054.1:10373-13087 GCA_038139355.1 Gammaproteobacteria bacterium | reverse complement strand
CCGATCGCAATCCGGAAGAAATTCCGCCGCGACTAACCGGTAATAGACAATCTCGGTCCAGCTGCCACTGCCCTTGGGCGCATCTTTGAAGCGGCTGGGCGAGACTTCTACAAAGTGCATCTGGTGACGGGTATCCGCGACGAGACTGGACAGTCCGTGCATTGCCTTAGCCGATAGGCCCGGGTGCATGATGCGAATATCCAGTTGGGTTGTTGCGGCAGCAGAGTCGATGAGGGTGAGGATGCTCACTCCCGCGCCCAGCAAAATGCGTTCGTCAAAACAGAAGACCACTGAAAGGTTATTCACCAAAGATCTTCCGCAGATTTTCTAATGATTGGCTGGCGAGTTGCCGGGCGCTTTCCCCCATGGCGGCCTGCATGGACGCGTATTGATCCGGCGACATTTCTATTGCCGTCTTCATGGCATCAAACATGTCGTCGTCCTCATCATAGACAAGGCTGTTCTCGAGCGTTATCCCGGTGCCGGTGATGTAGTCCTGCTGAAAAATCCCTGGCTTGCTAAAACCGTAACTCAGCTGAAAACTACCGCTGGTGCCTGTGCTGCGATAGAACCCATGGGCAGGGTTATCTTTCTGGAAAGCCGTGAGCATAAAGTCACAGTTTTCTACTTCCTCGTATAAGGCATAGAACGGCAGCCTACCCACTTTGACAAAGTTGTCGTTGAGGGATGCCGGCACATCGACTCCATCCAATTTGCCCACCAAACGAATCTCAAAGTCCCGATACCCTTCCGCCACCAAACGCTCTGCCGCGTTGATGACCAGATGATCGTTACGGCGCTTGGACCGGGCAGCGCCCACCATAAGCAAAACCGTTCGATCAGCATTCTTTGGCGTTTGCATGACCTCCCCAAAGTAATGGGGGTTCACCACATAAGGATGACCGTACTCCGGCGCTAAGGCTCGCAGGGTAATCACTCGATTGGGCCAATCGGCTTTTCCCATCAGACTGCTCATATCGTGCTCAACCAGATGCACGTTAGCCGGTGCCACACCGCCAAAGACCCGGCCTAAATCCGGAGCCCCATTTTTGTCCCTGGGCACTTTACCCGCAGTGGAAATCAACACTCCAGCGGCGTTGTGGACAGTTCTTTTCTTCATGAAACGGCGGATTTGCCGCTGGGACAACGTCGTTAGGTGGAGTTTGGGATGGGCAAATCGGCAGAACAGCCCCTCGTCAATGCGCTCCGGCGTCATCAGCACCACCACCCGGTAACCTAAATCCAACAGGTACTTGGCATAGCCGGGTACGATTTCTCCGTGGCTTTGGGAGCAGGGTTCCCACAGAACAATGGTGTCTGAGGTAATGGTCGGCCGCTGGGGACCGACAGGGCGCAGAGGTCTGAAGAAGTTCATCAATCATCGAGATAGCCGAAGATTGATAAGTATACCAATAGTTAACAGGTTCAAGGGTGTTAGCCCAACATCAGAAATACCCGAAACAACAGATCCGCGCGCCTGAAAACAGACCTATAGCCCCAGCACACCCTTTGCCATGACGTTGCGCTGAATTTCGTTGGAACCACCATAAATGGACGCAGCCCGACTGAAATTCATGTCCGCCACAGCGCTGACTGCATAATCAGGGCCTGGCGCAGGCAAGTTGCTTTCGCCCCGAATCAGCGGCACCTCGAATGGCAGGCTGTAGTAGCCAATGGCTTCCACTCGCAGCGCGTGCAAATTTTGCTCCACTTCTGAGCCGATGATTTTCAACATGGATGCGGCATCACCAGGGCTGCCGGTAGATTCCATGCTGGCAATGACCCGGGCTTCTTGAGCCGCCAGCGCATTTAACTGCACTTCCACCGCCGCCAAACGCATCATGAAATCCGAAGAAGATGACAGGCTGTCGCCCATGCCGTCTGCTTCGGCTTTTGCGATTTCCTTCAAACGCCCTACCTGACGCTTGGAGGCCGCCACGTTAGCGATACCCGCGCGTTCATTGCCCAACAGGAACTTGGCATAGGTCCAGCCTGCGTTTTCCTCACCTACTAGGTTTGCTACCGGCACTCGCACGTTTTCAAAAAACACTTGATTCAAGTGGTGCATGCCGTCGATGGAAACGATGGGCTTCACTTCCAGCCCCGGGGTGCTCATGTCGATAAGCAAAAAACTGATGCCGCGCTGGGCTTTGGCGTCCGGATCGGTACGCACTAAGGCGAATATCCAATCGGCTTTATGGGCGTTGGTGGTCCAGATTTTTTGTCCGTTTACCACGTAGTGATCGCCATCGCGCACTGCGCTGGTTTTGAGCGAGGCCAGATCCGAGCCGCTGCCAGGTTCCGAGTACCCCTGACACCACCAAGTGCCGCCGTCCAAAATCCCTGGCAAGTGCTGATCTTTCTGGGCCTGAGTGCCGAAGGTGTAGATCACCGGACCCACCATATCGATACCAAAAGGCATGATCATGGGCGCCCCCGCTAACGCCATGGCGTCAGAAAACACTTGTTTTTCGCGTATGCCCCAGCCCGTGCCACCGTATTCCACCGGCCAGTCCGGCGCGATCCAGCCGCGCTTGTGAATGGCCTGATGCCAGCGCGTGCCCAATTCACGATTAATGCCAAACCCCAGCCGCGCGCCCTGAACCATCTCTGCAGTCAGGTTTTCGTTGATAAAGGCATTCACCTCCTGCTTCAGTGCTTCCGCTTTTACTTGGGCTTCTTCTGCCTGTGACATGGTTCTTTCCTTCTGCTGT
>JAYOSS010000054.1:0-10363 GCA_038139355.1 Gammaproteobacteria bacterium | reverse complement strand
CCACATGGCGAGGGAGCCCTGCCGCCACTTAAATCGGGTCACAAATTGGTCCTGGGTAAGGTGATCCGTCAAATAGCGAAAAATCGGCAAGCTGTCTTCCCGGCTCCAGCCTTGAATATTTACGGTGTGCGCCAAGCCGCAGTAGATGCTCTGCTCACCGGTATCTGCGTGAGTGCGAATCAACGGATGTATGACTTCGGATTCTGCGTAGCCATCATCGCCACCGTAAGATTGCCCAAGATTTTGCCCCGCTTCTTCAGACTTATAAAAACCGGAGGAGCCATGCACCAACTTAGGTGAGTAAACGCCCTGCCAGCTCAACAGATTTTCGCGCATGCCCGCGCTGAGCGAGGCAAAGGCCAACGTCGCATTGGCGAACATGGTGTCCCCACCCTCTTCCGGCACCTCAACGGCGTATAGCACCGTGGCCTTGGGCGGAATGGCTTGATAGGAACTGTCCGTGTGCCAGCCACCGCCAAAATTCAGCGTAGCGTCGGCTTCCTTGATAATGGGAATCACGTAGGGATTTTCTTCCACCGCCTGCATGAATTTGTATTGATCCAATTCGCCGAAATTGGCTGAGAACTGTGCCTGAGCGGTGGGCGATACATCTTGATCGTGAAAAAACAGCACATGGTGAGCAAGCCAGGCCTGGTGAATTTCTGCCACCACCTCTGGGTCTAACGGTTGGCTGAGATCCACCCCGCTAACTTCGGCACCAACCGGCCCCAATGAACTGTCTACCTTTATGTGCTGATAGGTCCCCATCACGTTTCTCCTCTTGCGCCTTGCATCCAGATACTACGGCCGGGTCCAAGGAAACGAAACAGCAATCTAAGGCAAATGATGAGGTAGGATTGTCTGGGAATTTCAAGGAAACAGAGCGCCCATGAGCCAGAAACAAGTGAGCAATAAACAAGTCGCGGTTTTTATGGGAGACGATGCCTCACCCGAGGTTATGGAACCCACCACCGAATTATTGAAAGGCATGGATTTAGGCATTGAATTCGTCGAACCCTTGGTGGGCCAGGCTGCCAAAGCGCAAACCGGCACACTGTTTCCAGATGCAGCGAAAGCGCAAATTGATGCCGCGGACGCGACATTTTTCGGTTCCACCAGTGGCGACAGCACACCTGTTTTGTTCTATTTGCGTTGGGGCAAGCAAACCTTCGCTAACGTTCGCCCGTGCACCTTCGTGCCCGGTTTTCGCTCGCCGTTAGCCAATCCCCAGGGCATTGATTTCGCCATCATTCGGGAAAATCTGGAAGACCTGTACCTGGGTCTCGAGGGCGATACCGAGGACTTGGCGGGACTCAACCTGTACTCCAAGCACGCGCGGGCGAACCTAGGGGATCTGGGCCCGGGCAAATACGCCATAAAGGCCATTACCGAACAGGGATCTGAACGCGTGATTCGCTACGCTTTTGAGCTGGCCCGCAAGCGCGAAAAGCAGCGCAAGGTCACGGTGACCTGTAAGTACAACATGCTCGCCGTGGCCGACGGGTTGTTCCTGGAGATCGGCAGGGAGATCGCAAAGGAGTATCCAGATATTGCCTTCGATCACTACATCATTGACGATTTTTTGTGCCGCATGATCTCTAACCCCCACGCTTTGGATGTGGTGGTCATGCCCAATCTTTATGGCGACATCATGTCCGATGGCGCCGCAGGCTTGATCGGCGGTCTCGGCTTAGCGCCATCAGGCTGCTATGGCGCGGACTACGCCTATTTCGAAAGCGCACACGGTACGGCACCGGATATTGCGGGGCAAAACATCATTAACCCCACGGCCACGGTACTGTCCGCGGCCATGCTGTTGGACTATTTGGAAAAAAACGAGGCGGCCCAAAAGCTGCGAGACGGCATTCAGCAAGTCTATTCAGACCCTAGCAATCTCACCGTCGATCAGGGCGGCACCGCCTCAACGCTGCAGTTCTTTGATGCCTTGTTAGCAAGCCCCGCTTTGGCTAAGTAACGAGATTGCTGGACTAGAACCTAGCCAGCTGACTGCTCGGCTAGGTCGTCCACCATCGCTTCCCGCATTTTGTACTTCTGTATTTTGCCAGTGACGGTCATGGGGAATTCGTCAACGAAGCGGATCAAACTGGGCACTTTAAAGTGGGTAATTTGATCGGCGCAAAAGGCCTTTACGTCCGCTTCACTTAGAGTCTTGTCTGCCTTTGTCTGAACCCAGGCGCACACGACTTCACCGTATTTCTCATCAGGGATACCAAAAACCTGAACTTCTTGGATATCCGGATGGGTATACAAAAACTCCTCAATTTCTCGGGGATACACATTTTCCCCGCCGCGAATAATCATGTCTTTGATGCGGCCAACGATCTGTACGTAGCCTTCCTCATCCATCACCGCAAGATCCCCAGAATGCAGCCAGCCTGCGGCATCAATGGTTTCGGCGGTGCGCTCTTGGTCGTTCCAGTAGCCGTGCATGACGGAATAACCGCGACAGCACAGCTCCCCGGTCGCACCCAGTGGCAGTACTCGCCCGGCTTCGTCGATGATTTTGATTTCCTGATAGGGCCCAACACGGCCAACGGTACCGCAGCGCTTTTCCGCTGGGGCATCAATGTCCGTCATGTGGTTAACCGGACTGGTTTCTGTCTGGCCATACATGATGGTGATTTCACTCATGTTGAGCTTGTCGATGACTTGGTGCATCAATTCAAGCGGACAGGGGGCGCCCGCCATGACCCCGGTGCGCAGCGAGGATAGATCAAAGTCGGCAACATTGGGCAGGTCTGTTTCAGCAACGAACATGGTGGGCACGCCATGAAGGGCAGTGCAACGCTCTGCTTCAACGGTCTGCAATACGATTGCCGGGTCGAACCCTTCATCGGGAAATACCGCACAAGCGCCGTGAGTCAAACAAGCCAAATTGCCCATGACCATGCCAAAGCAATGATAGAGCGGCACGGGAATACACAGCCGGTCGGCGCAGGAAAAACGCATTCCCGCGCCTACCTGCAGACCGTTGTTGAGAATATTGAAGTGACTGAGCGTCGCGCCTTTGGGGTTACCCGTGGTACCGCTGGTAAATTGGATATTGATGGCGTCGTCCGGCTGCAGCGTGTCTGCAATTTCGGCCATCCGGCGAATCGCCTGACTGTCGCCTTTGTTGCATACGTCATCAAAGTTGAACATGCCCGGGGTTCGCCCCGCGCCCATGCGAATAACGCTCTGCAGATGGGGCACTTTGGCGGCCTTTAGTGCGCCAGGTGCACAGTGGTTCAACTCCGGCGCCAGGGTTTGCAACATCTCCAGATAGTGACTGGTTTTAAAGGACTCCGCCGCAATCACCGCCTTGCACTCGACTTTATTCAAAGCGTATTCCAGCTCGTACAAACGATAGGCCGGATTGATGCACACCATGATGGCGCCGATTTTTGCTGTAGCGAACTGAGTCAAACACCACTCCACCCGGTTTGGCGCCCAAATGCCTACACGATCACCGGGCTGGATGCCAATACTGAGCAAGCCCGTGGCCAGGGCATCGATGCGCTCTTTGTATTCGGCGAAGGTCCAGCGAATATCCTGATGGCGCACTACCAAGGCCGGTTGCTGTGGATAGGTGGCGGCAATACGTTCCAGACAGGCACCAATGGTTTCGTACAACAATGGCTCGTTGGCCTGACCACAAAGGTAACTTTGTCCGTTTGGCAGATTCTCTTTCACGACATTTTCCTCCCAAATTTCACCGGGATTCTATCGGTATCCCTAGCTGACGCCACTTTGGTTTGCAGCTTTGATCACATATCTTAGAGCCTCGACACACATTTGGAGCCACCTATGACCGCCTTATTTATGGTGCGAAGCAACGCCACCCCGGGCCAAGAGGACGCCTACAACCAGTGGTATGACAACGTGCACTTGGCCGAGGTCTTGAGTATCGAGGGTTTCCAATCCGCACAGCGTTTTGCACTACACCCAACTCAGGTTCAAGCCGACCAACCCCATGGTTATTTGGCTGTGTACGAAATCGACACCGATGCCGTGGAGGCAACTCTTGCGCGTTTGGGTGAGGCCACGTGGCTCAACATGAGCGACGCCATAGACCCGGAAAGCATTCAAATCTCGCTCTTCGCTGCGGTGACAGACAAACAGCTGACGCAGAATTAAAAACTCTGGACCAATTCCAAAAATGTCCCGTCGGGATCTTTGAAACAGAAGAAACGGCTGCCGTGGTCAGCGCTGGCATACACCGTGGCCGGGGGAGATAACACCTCAACGCCTTGTTCTAACAGATACTCGTAATCTGCCTGCAAATCCCCGCTGGCTAGGGCCAGCCGCGCTAACCCTGGCCGATATAAATTCGGATACGGCGGCGAGTGATCTGCCGGCTGATGCCACTGCAACAAATCTATCAGCACCGCTGGCTCCACACCTTTAAGCGCCATGATCGCGCCGGTTACTCGATAATCCTGCATCCCCACCGCCGCATTCACTTCCGGCGAATTGGTTGGGGGCACTTGCCAGACCTCCTCAAAACCCAGCATTTCGTAAAACGCCTTGGAGCGTTGGTAATCCGTGCAGTTGATGTTGACGTGGACCAGACCTTGAATGTTCATCGACTCTCTCCTTCAGACCACCGTATCGCCATTGTCCACCACCATTTCGGTACCATTGACGTGTTTGGATACATCACTGAGCAAAAACGTGACCATGCCAGCCACATCATCCGGCTCGCCAATGCCCAAACGCCGCCGGGCGCGATCCGGATCGTCAGTCTCGGTGAGATCCACGTTCATTAGCTCGCGCAGGGCAGTTTGCACCATGGGCGTATTAATACTGCCTGGGTGCACGGAATTGCAGCGAATGCCATAACGCTGCCGCCGACAGTGAATGGCCACGGCCTTAGTCAGCGAACGAATGCCGCCCTTCGCCGCGGAATAAGCCAAATAATCAGGGATGCCGATGAGCCCTGCGGTGGAGGACATATTGACGATGGAGCCACCGCCGCTGGCTTTCATCAGTTTGATGGCTGCCTGGCAACCAAAAAACGTGCCATCTAAGTGCACCGCCAAAGTTTGCCGCCAAGTGGCCGTTGTGGTGGATTCGATATCCGCAATGGGCGCAATACCTGCATTATTCACCAGCCCATCCAGCCGCCCGAATCGCTGTTGGATGACTTCCATGATTTGCTGCCAGCGCTCTTCATTGGCCACATCTTGGGGGAAAAACACCGCCCCTAGTTCTTGAGCCAAAGATGCTCCCTGATCTTGGTCAATATCCGTCATCACCACTTTGGCCCCAAGCCCGACCAGCATGCGGGCATCTGCGTAGCCCAAACCGGAGGCCGCACCCGTCACCAACACCACCTTGTCCTCAAGGTCAGCAAACAAATTTTCCGGGTTTTGAATGGCCTGGTCGTTGTTATCCATCCTGCGCTCCTGTGGCTGGGTCACTGAGTTGACCAGAAATATATCAGGGCACCCGCGGCAAAACCCGTGTTATAAAGCGGTAAACACACGGCAGACGAGTTCATAGTGAAACTGTATAGCTTTCCCGGCGCCCCCAACCCACGACGTGTTCTAATCTTCGCCGCGGAAAAAAAAATGCATCTGGAAGTGGTCAATGTTGATCTGCGGGCTGGCGACACCAAAACCCCGGATTTTCTGCAGAAAAATCCCAGCGGCAAAATTCCCGTGCTGGAGCTGGCCGACGGCACCTGCATCGCCGAAACCGTGGCCATCTGTCGTTACTTAGAAAGTCTGGCGCCCAATCCCAACCTGTTCGGCAACGACCCTTTGGAAACCGCCCTGATTGAGGCTCACCATCGCCACATCGAGTTTGAACTCCACCCCAATATCGGCGCGGCTTGGGTCAACGGCCCCATCGTGGCGGCTATGGGAATCGTCAAACCCATCGAGGCACAGCGCCAGCGCGGTGCAGACCTAACTCGCAGCTATTACCAACGCCTAAACCGAGAGCTGGCGACGCGAAACTACATAGCCGGTGATCGTTTCACCATCGCGGATATTTCCGCCCTGTGCATGATCGACTTTGCCTCCAGCATGGTGGAACTGGAACCTGACAAAGCGCTGACGAACCTTTGGGCATGGCATGCCTTAGTAAGCCTGCGGCCTAGCACCAAGCATTAACACCCACTGGAGACTGGTTAAACCGATGAATAAAGCGGTGACACGCATCAAACCCTCGTCCCCACAGGACAACCCTTTTCCCACAGAGCGTCAAGCACTGCTGGACATGCTGCTCACCGCGGTTGCGCAAATCGGTCCCGTCATTGCTGCCAACAAAGCGCTTTCAGAGCGCAACCGAACCCTTGCGCCAGAGGTTGTCCAAGCCATGCGAGACACTGGCCTGCTGGCGATGAAAGCACCCAGAGAAGTGGGCGGCGCAGAAATACACCCGGTAGATCAAATGGCCGTAGTGGAGGCTGTGACAAAGATCGACTCTGCAGCGGCATGGTCAATGTTCATTGCCGCCACGGTCAGCGGCCGGGCCCTCAGCGCGTTGAGCGATAGGGCCCTAGAGGAGATCTTTGCTGCAGAACAATTTCCTATCATGGCCGGTAGTTTGAAGCCCGCGGGTAGCGCTGTTGCGGTGGATAGCGGCTATCAGATCAGCGGACAGTGGGCCTGGGGCAGCGGCGTACATCATGCGGACTACGCCATCGTCCCGGTGCTTTTAGCCGACAAATCTGGCCTCGTTACCGCGGTAGTGCCCCGACACCAGGTGCGCATCATCGACAACTGGCATGCCCTAGGCATCAATGGAAGCGGCAGTTCTGACTACGCTTTGGACGACGTTTTTGTTCCCGAACACTTTGTTGCTACTGGGTCCAAGCAACTGCGAGGCGGTGCAATCTTTCGCATGGGCTATGGCTTTGCCAGCAACGAGCACGCGATCTTTGCACTGGCCCTTGGACAACAGGCCCTAGACACACTGACGCGCACCGCCGCCGAAAAAAAACGCGGCTACGGGGCAGGCATCTCGATTGCTGACCGTGAGATTTTCCAGCGTACCGTTGCGGAGAGTGAACTGCGCCTGCGCGCCTGCAAACTACTGATCACTGAGGTGCTAGAGCGGCTATACGACGCCAGTCTGGAACAAGAAGCGCCTATTGCCCT
Source organism: Gammaproteobacteria bacterium (assembly GCA_038139355.1). Classification (GTDB taxonomy): domain Bacteria; phylum Pseudomonadota; class Gammaproteobacteria; order Pseudomonadales; family Azotimanducaceae; genus UBA4421. Next base: position 3,254 of record JAYOSS010000054.1, on the reverse strand, counting down.
GCAAGCGGAAGCGCGCGCCGCGTCGGTGCTGTGCACTGACGAGGCCATCGCCATAACCAGTTCTTTGTTTCGCTACGCTGGCGGTAGCGCGGTCATGCTTGATGATCCCATGCAGCGCATCCTGCGAGATTTGTATACCGCCCAGTCTCATCTCATGGTCAGCGATGCCGCATACGAAAGCTTGGGCAAACTGCGTCTGGGCTTAACCGATAAAGCGCCATTGCGCTAACCCCTCGGAGAGTGTTCCTTTGCCAGCGCCCACATCAGGACCGGTCATATGCGTGGATTGGGGCACCACGAATCTCAGAGCCTATTGGGTTAACGAAGACAGGCGGGTTGTTGACACTCAGATCAGTGACCAAGGCCTGTCAAACCCCCCGAATGACTTCGGCCAATGCTTAACGGAGCTGATTCAGCCTTGGCTGGACGAAGACCCCCAGACACCAATTATCATCAGCGGCATGGTGGGCAGTCCCAGCGGATGGGTCGAAGTGCCCCACATCCCCTGCCCTGCCGGACTTTCAGACCTGGCCAGCGCCGCTTACCGCCTGCCAGATTTTCTTCACGGCAACGCATGGATGATTCCCGGCATCAAAGGCACCGGCATGGGCGGCTCTCCAGATGTCATGAGAGGCGAAGAGGTACAGTTTTTTGGCGCTCAAGCTTTGCTGACAGAGCAAGGAAGACACTGGCCGGACATTTGGTGTTTTCCCGGCACCCATAACAAGTGGATTCGCAGTGGCGATCGGATCAGTGGTTTCTCCACCAGCATGGTGGGCGAATTTTATGAGTTAGCCAGACGTCATTCCCTACTGAGCCAATCCCTAAGCAGCACTGGCAACCCATCCGATGACCCAACCCTGTTTATCAAAGGCTTGGACGCCAGCCAGCAACCCGGCGGCCTGTTGCATCACCTCTTCAGTGTTCGCTCGCTGCAGCTTCTGGGAACCCACGACCCAACCCAAGGCCATGACTATTTGTCCGGCATCTTGATTGGTCATGATATTCAGGCCCAGTCCATGGGCGCAGATACCTACATCGGTATCATCGCTGCAGCATCGCTGGCTCATCGCTATGAACTGGCTCTCAGCCACTTTGGTCATCCACACAGTACCGTGGCAACTGACCAGGCGACAGTTCGCGGAGCCAACCTGATCGCCGATCAACTTGCGGCAAACACCACCCAACCCAACCTGGGAGAAACACCATGACGAGTTTAGCCCCCTACTTTGAGGAATTGCCGCTAATTGCCATTTTGCGCGGCATCACGCCAGATCAAGCAGCGCCGGTGGCGCAAACTCTCTTTGCCGCAGGCATTCGCATTGTCGAAGTACCGCTTAACTCACCTGAGCCCCTGGAGAGCATTCAGCGAATTGCCGAGGCTTTGGGAGATCAATTGCTCGTTGGTGCTGGCACGGTACTGGATACGGAATCGGTACGTCAGGTGAAAGACCACGGTGGCCAGCTTATCGTGGCGCCCAACACGGATCCGGCGGTGATTCGCGCCAGTAGTGAGGCCGGGCTGGTGACCCTTCCCGGAGCGGCCACGCCGTCTGAGGCCTTTGCTGCTCTGGCCGCAGGCGCTGACGGCATCAAAATTTTCCCCGCAGAGATGATTACCCCAACCATCTTGGCCAGTTGGCGCGCCGTGGTTCCCAATCACGTGCCCTTGATTCCTGTCGGTGGTATCGACGGTAACAACATGGCCGACTACTGGTTAGCCGGGGCCAGCGGCTTTGGCGTAGGCGGCTCGCTGTTCAAACCGCAAAAAAGCCTCGACGAAGTTGGCATTGGCGCGACAAAACTCGTTTGGAGCCTATCCAGCGCCATGAAGTCCTGAAATCATCGGGACAACCCATAAAAGCTGACCATATGTCCTCAACTTCATTACCCAATCCGGCGCTGCCTTTTAGCGACCCTGAGCGCACAGCCAGCGGCGAACGCCGAGCACAAGTGCCCTTTGCCGCCCTGCAAACGCTGTGGCTGAACACCGGAACCCTGTGCAATATCACCTGCGAGCACTGTTATATCGAATCCAGCCCTGAAAACGATCGGCTGGCCTATCTGACCTTGCGCGACGTCGAGATTTATCTGGATGAAATTCGTCGGCATAACTTAGGCACCAAAGAAATCGGGATCACTGGCGGCGAGCCATTCATGAACCCAGACATCCTCCCTATTCTGCAGGCGTGTCTGGGTCAGGGTTTTGCCGTACTGGTGCTGACTAATGCCATGCGTCCCATGATGCGGCCTCGAGTCCAAGCAGGATTGCTGGATCTGCGGGCACAATTCGGCAGCCAACTGACCCTACGAGTGTCCATCGATCACTACGACCAAGCCATCCACGAAGCGGAACGCGGGCCCAATTCCTGGCACCCCATGCTGCGAGGCCTGAGATGGCTGCAGCAAAACCGCTTCGACTATCACATCGCCGGCCGCACCCGTTGGGGCGCCGACGAACAAGAGCTACGAGCGGGTTACGCTCGCACGTTGTCGAACTGTGGCCTCACTCTGGACCCCATGGACTCAACAGCCTTGGTACTGTTTCCAGAGTTAGACCCAGAAGCGGAAGTCCCAGAAATCACCAACGCTTGCTGGGACCTGTTGGGAGTAAACCCTGCGGATATGATGTGTGCCACGTCGCGCATGGTGGTCAAACATCGGGGGGATCTTGATCCCACGGTAACGGCCTGTACGTTGTTGCCATACCAGCCGGAATTTGGCTTAGGCCCCTCGCTTAAGGAAGCGACTGGACCCGTGGCCCTAAACCACCCCAGCTGCGCAAAGTTCTGCGTCTTAGGGGGCGGCTCCTGCAGCGGCTAACCGCTGGGGCTCACAGCCGCGGCTCACGGCAACGCAGGCTGCTATTGGCGCAGCACTGACAGCCAGGCTATTTGGTCTGGGCTCAGGGCCTCTTCCGGTGTCAGAACCGCGCCAGCCAGGGCTGCCCGCACCTCTGCTGGGGTCTCCCGAAATGGTTGCTGCAACAATTGGGCAATGAGTCCCTTGGCCTTCTCCGTTGCGCCCTGAAACGTAGCCAAGAACATATCCACGCTAACGTGCTGGGCCGGGTCATCCATCCAGCAGTCGTAATCCGTGACCAGGCAAATCGCGCAGTAAGCCAGCTGGGCCTCACGGGCTAGAAAGGCCTCCGGAACATTGGTCATGCCAACCAAGTCGCATTGAGCCGCGTCCCGCAAGAAAAAACTCTCGGCCCGGGTACCCAAGCGAGGCCCCTCCACACAACCATAGGT
>JAYOSS010000053.1:633-14181 GCA_038139355.1 Gammaproteobacteria bacterium | reverse complement strand
CGGATCCGTTAGTGCGCTGGATGATGCCCAAGGCGGACACCTATCTGACCTTTGCAGCAGCGGCATTTGATAATTTTGGCGGTGCAGCGTTTGCGGCTGGGACGGCTTATCAAGTCGCCGACTTTGCCGGCGCTGCACTTTGGGTGCCGCCGGGGCACGACGATGACGACATGGATGAAAACGTATCGAATTTGTTGGCTCAAGCGGTAGCGCCAGAGCGACTGGAGGAAGTGGGTTCCGTGCTGGGCGCCATGCAGAGTTATCACCCGGATACGCCGTGCTGGTATCTGCCGTTGATTGGTGTTGATCCCCACTATCAGGGCAAAGGGCTGGGTGCTCAGCTGATGAAGTACGCTTTGGCGCGCTGTGACGAACAAGGGCTGCCCGCCTATTTGGAGTCGTCTAATCCGGCAAATATCTCGCTATATGAACGGCATGGCTTTGAGGTCATAGGTCGCATTCAGGAGCAAAGCTCTCCAGTGGTTCACCCCATGCTGCGGCCAGCCCGATAGACTAGGCGCCAGCGCCCGGACGTTAGCGGCAACCGCGCCGCCGCTAGCTGCCTTTAGTTGGAAAAAGTGCCGGTTAGGGTGGCTTGGCCAAGGATGTTGGTGGCGTAGGCCTCTTCGAATTCACTGCGTGTCAGCGCGTCGAGCCGGGTCATGTTCGGTTGATCCGCGCTCAGCGCGTACAGCACGAAGGTATAGGTATGGGCATTGCCCGGCGGTGGGCAGGGTCCTTCGTAGTTGTTGGTGCCCGCATAGGTCAGACCTTCAACGGCGCTGCTGAAACCGCTGGCATCCACCAGCGTCCGTGGATCCACGTCCTCCACTAAGGCGCTGATGGACGCGTCGATGTTAAACAAATTCCAGTGCACGCAAGCGTTGGCGTCGGTGCCGCAGGGCGCGGTTTCGTCGTCCACGATCAGCCCGAACGAATCCGTCTGCGCTGGCGCATTTATCCAGCTCAATTGGGGTGAATAGTTGTTGCCCCCGGAAGCTACGCAAGCGTGGATCAAGGGAATAGGCGCGCCGGGATTAAAACTGGAGGCGGTTATTTGAAAGTCGTCTACCTCGTCATTTTGCACCTGGGCTAACAGACCAACGGCGGAACTCAGACTGCCGTCAGAAGCGGTGATCGTGACCTCATAGACGTTGTCTGAGTTGCTGTCTCTCGGCGCCTCATAGTCGGGAGCCTGGCTGAAGCTCAACACACCACTGTCGGTGATAGCAAAGCGCCCCGCGTCCGGGCCAGTAAGTTCAAAGCTAATGGTGTCGCCATCTGGATCCGACGCAGAAAGTTGGGTCACTGACGTGGTGTTCTCAGCCACGGCGACGGTGCCAGCAATGGGGTTAATGGTCGGCGCTCGGTTTGCTGTTGGAGTCTCTGTCGGAGATGTAGTGTTGCCGCCGCCACCTCCGCAGGCAGAGAGCAAAATAACCGTGGCTAGGGCCGAGGTAAAACGACGGTTCATGGCATCGCCTTAACGTTAACTTAGGGTGGACGCTACAGTGAGGAGGCAGTCAGGGCAAATGGCTCCCAGCAGGTTTTTGGCCAGAGCGCCGGCCTGGTCAATCCGTGTGGATCGGTTGCAGCGCCCGTTTTGGATGACAGCCTTGGTTGTGGGGAGAGCCAACAGGGCGGCGACCCTGTTGGCCTGGTCTTGATCAGTCGAACAATTCGCCACCACAAACCGATGCGGTGGTGCCGTGCTTTTCAAACGCCTTGATGACGTTGGCACCGGTGCGCCAGCGGTGCACTTCGTCTGGACCATCAACTAGGCGTTGGGATCTGATACCCGTGTACCAGCGCGCCAGCGGCGTGTCATGGCTGTAACCCAACGCGCCATGCAGCTGCAGAGCCGTGTCTACTACCTGATGCACCATGTTGGCCAAGAACACCTTGGCGATGCCATTTTCGTTACGCAGATCCATGCCGTTTTCAGCTTTGTAGGCAATGTGCAGCAGCATCAATCGCGCCTTGTAGATCTCAGAAGCGCAGTCCGCAAGCATCCATCTTACGCCTTGACGATCCGCTAGCCGCTCACCAAAGGTGCTGCGGCTGACCACGTGCTTGGCCGCTAGATCCAGCGCCCGCTGGGCCATGGCCACGTTATGCATGCCGTGGCGTAAACGACCATAGGCTAAGCGATGCTGGCCCATGTTGAAGCCCTGTCCCTGACCGCCAAGGATGTTCTCCCGGGGCACGCGCAGGTTATCGATTTTGATTTCCGAGTGACTGCCACCGAGTTTGAGACCCAGCTCGGTGTGGGGCTGCATGGTTTCGATGTTGCGGACAATTTCGTAGCCAGGATTGGGCAACTCAACGATGAAGGTACTGTACTGCTCGTGGCGCGGTGCATCTGGATCGGTTTTGGCCATGACCACGGCGATGTCGGCCACACTAGCAGACGAGCTGAACCACTTTTCACCGTTCAATACCCACTCATCGCCGTCGAGGACCGCGGTGGTTTGCATGCCCGTGGCGTCGGCACCGGCGGCCTTTTCGGTCATGGAATAGCAGATGCGCTTTTCACCGTTCAGCAGCGGCTTCAAGTATTTTTCTTTTTGAAAATCGGTTCCATGCTCCAGCAGGGTCAGCATGGTGGCGTCGTCAGGCCCTTGGGTGTTCAGGGATAGCGCACCCAAATAACTCTCGCCCAGTTCCATTTGCACCAGGGCGTTGGCCAGCGGGCGCAGACCCATGCCGCCGTGCTCGGTGGGAATGAAGGGGCACCACAGTCCTTGGCTGCGCGCTTTGCTGCGCAGTTGGGCTAGGGTTTCGTCGAAGTTATCGGCAGTGCAAATTTCTTCTGCCGGATGGCATTCGCTTTGTACAAAGGCGCGGACCTTGTCGCGGATGGCCTTGGTTTCTTCCGGAATCGTAAAGTCAATCATGTTCCCCCCCAGGAAAGTTAGTGAATGGCCAGAATGTATCACGCCGGGAATTTCTGCGCTGTGTCTTGTTCACGCAGCCATCTGCAGGTACAACAATGCCAAAGCAATAACGGGAGAGAGAGTATGAGTGAAGCCGTAGATTTGAATGCCGACTTGTTTGAGTTAGCGATGTCTGCCGAGGCACAGCCACTAATGGACGCAGTGCAGCGCCACATTGCGGAAAACGTCGAGCCCATCGTCGAAGAGTTTTATGCGCTGAACAACGAAAAGACCGATCGCTGGAGCTGGCACCCGCGTCAGCTGGAGCTGTTGGAAGGGGCGAAGAACAAAGCCAAGGAATCCGGTTTATGGAACTTCTTTCTGCCAGATTCCGATACCGGCGAGGGCCTGACCAACCTGGACTATGCCTATATCGCTGCTGAACTGGGCAAGGTGCCGTTGGCTTCTGAGACGTTGAACTGTAGTGCTCCGGATACTGGCAACATGGAAGTGCTGGAAAGGGTGGGCACGCCAGAACAAAAAGAGCAGTGGCTTAAGCCCTTGCTGAACGGCGAAATTCGCTCGGCCTATGCCATGACAGAGCCGGGTTTGCCTTCCTCGGACGCCAAGAACATCAGCACCCACGCAGTGCTGGATGGCGACGACTGGGTCATTAACGGCGAAAAGTATTACATCAGCGGTGCCGGTGATCCGCGCTGCAAAATCATGATCACCATGGTGAAAACTAGCCCGGACGCAGCGCCCAGCCGTCAGCAGTCGCAAATTTTGGTGCCTACGGATACCGAAGGGGTGGAAATTCTGGAGGGCATGCAGGTCTTCGGTGAAGATCACGCGCCCAGGGGCCACATGCATATTCGCTTTAACAATGTGCGGGTGCCTAAAGAGAACATCCTGCTGGGCGAGGGCAGAGGATTCGAGATTTCCCAGGTGCGGTTGGGCCCAGGGCGTATCCATCACTGCATGCGTTCCATCGGCAAAGCCGAAAAAGCCTTGGAACTGATGGTCAAGCGATCTGGTACCCGTGTGGCGTTTGGCAAGCCCATCGCCAAGCTGGGTAAAAACATCGAGGTCATCTCTCGGGCGCGCATTGAAATCAACGCCATGCGGCTAGCGGTTTTACAGGCGGCCAAGGCCATGGATGTGCTGGGCAATAAAGAAGCCCGGGTGTACGTCAGCGCGGTGAAAGCCATGGTCCCGGAAAAGGTTTGCGAAATCATCGACGCGGCCATTCAAATGCACGGCGCCACGGGTATTTCTCAGTGGACGCCGCTAGCCACCATGTACACCGACATGCGGCATCTGCGCTTTGCCGACGGTCCCGACGAAGTGCATCACATGGTGGTGGGCCGGGCAGAACTGCAAAAGTACGACCTCTGGTAAGCCGCTACTTCATCCGCTGGCCGTCGGGATCGTAGAACCCTCGAAACTGCACGGTGACCGGATAGCGCGCTAAGGCCACTTCAACTTCGAAGTGGCCGTCTTTTAACCATTGGGCGGTGACCCCGTCTGCGTTGTTGAGCTCAGCCATGGCCAGGCTTTTGTGCACCCGATGCCCCCAAGCGGCAGAGGTTGTCAGCCCAACTATGACGCCGTTACGCAGCACCGGCTCGTCGTGAAGCATAAACGGCGGATCCGGATGATCGATGGCTAAACACACCAGCCGTCGGGTTTGTTTGCCTCGTTGAGTATCCATGACCGGCTTGCCAAGGTAATTGGTTTTAGTGGTCGACACGGCAAACCCCAACCCCGCTTGAAGGGGCGTGATGTGATCGTGAATATCGTCACCCCAGTGCCGATAACCCTTCTCCATTCGGCAGGCATTCATGGCGTGAAAGCCAGCGGGCTTCAGGTTTAACGGTGCGCCGGCCTCGGTTAACTGCTGCCACAGAGCCGGCGCGCCGCTTTTGCCAACGTACAGCTCATACCCCAGCTCGCCCACATAACTGAGACGGTTGCCGCGAAACGCTATGGAGCCTGCTTGCAGGGGAGCAGACGTGTAATACGCCAGATCCGCAATGTGCTCAGGCCCTTGGCAAATACCTTGCAGCAGTTCCTGAGCGCGCGGACCCATGACGCCAATGATGGCAGTGTCTTGATCGTGCTCAATGGTGCATTGGAAGCCCGCAGCCTGCTTGGTCAGCCAAAACCAATCGCGGCGCTCGCTTGCGCAACCGCTGACAATCATGAAGGCGTCAGCAGCCAGCCGGGTGACCGTCACATCGGCCTCGATGCCGCCTTGCTGGTTCAGCCACTGGGTGTAAACGATCTGACCTGTGGGTACATCCATATCGTTGCCACACAGATATTGCATACAGTCCAGAGCCTCGGGGCCGCGGACGTGGAAGATGGGATAGCTGGATTGATCAAATAAGGCCACATGGTTTTTGATGGCGTCGCATTCTTGCTGACAGGCGTCAAACCAATTGGGTTTGCCATAGGTGTACTCATAACGGTCTGCGCTGCCCAGCGCGTACCAATTGGGCCGCTCCCATCCCGCCAGTTCTCCCATGATCGCCCCGGCAGCTAACGTGGTTTGATGCAGTGGGCTTAAGCGCACGTCACGACTGGTTGCGTATTGGCGGTGGGGCCAGTGCATATCGTAGAGCAGTCCTAGGGTTTCTGTGGTGCGTTGGCGCAAAAAATTCGGTTCGCATTGAAACGGAAAGGTACGGCGTACATCCACGTCCCATAAGTCCATGGGTGGCTGGCCGTCCCGCATCCATTGCGCTAAGACCTTGCCGGCGCCGCCGGAAGATTGAATGCCGATGGAGTTGAAACCGCAGGCGACGAATAAGTTTTCAAGCTCCGGTGTGGGGCCCAGCAAATAGCGATCATCCACAGTGAAGCTCTCAGGGCCGTTGAAGAATAGCTGGATGCCCGCATCCGACAGCTCTGGGAAACGCTGAATCGCCTTATTAAAAATTGGCTCGAAGTGGGCGAAGTCGTCGGGCAATGAATCAAAGCAAAAGTCGTCGGGAATGCCGTCCATACCCCAGGGCTTGGCCTGCAATTCAAAACAGCCCAGCAGCAGTTTGCCAGCATCGTATTTGTAGTACGTCTGCTCATCGGGTAGGCGCAACGTTGGCCGCATGCGATCAAAATTGGCTAGCGGTTCGGTAACCAGATAAAAGTGCTCCGCCGCGTGCAACGGCAAGTGAACGTCGTGCTGGGCAGCAAACTCTCGAGACCACATGCCCCCGGCCAGCACCACTTGCTTAGCCCGCAGCAGTCGACCGTCGTCCAGATATACGCCGATAACCTTGGCACCGTTGATGGCTAAGCGAACAACCTTGGTGTCTTCAAAGATCTCGGCTCCGGCCTGACGCGCGCCTTTGGCTAAGGCCAAGGTGGTATCTACCGGGTTGGTTTGGCCATCCCCAGGCAGGTAAACACCGCCACATAAGTCATCGGTATCGATGCCTGGCCACTGCTGATGCACAAAGTCCGCGTCAATGAGTTCACAATGCACACCAAAGGCATTGGCCATGGTGGCCTGGCGTTTCAATTCTTCTAGCCGCTGGGAGTGTAGGGCTAGTGTAATAGAGCCCGTGGCGTGGTAACCGGTTTCTTGGCCAGTTTGCCCCGCCAGTTCAGCAAACAACTCCGCCGAATATCGAGCCAGCCGCGTCATGTTTTGAGAGGCGCGCAGTTGAGCCACCAGACCCGCGGCGTGCCAGGTGGTGCCCGACGTGAGTTTTTGACGTTCCAGCAAAACCACATCAGTGATCCCCAGCTGGGTCAGATGATAGGCAATGGAACAACCGACAATACCGCCGCCGATGATGATGACGTCGGCAGAACTGGGCGGAGATTTCTTCACTGGGTTTCCTTCATGTCCAATGGGTGGCGGGCTACAGCGCTGCGGCCAGCCCGCGCAGGCCTCGATAGGTAGCGGCATAAAGGCTCAAATCCGCTGGACTGGGTTGCGAGGATAGTTTCACGCAAACCAGCTCTTTGTCGCCATTCACGTAAATCACCTGCCCGTGAATGCCGATGCACAGCATCTCTTGGGCTACAGGGTCCGCCCAGACCTGATTGGCGTAGTGACCGTTAGGCAGCATGGGGCCATAGTCGCTGGCGGCGAATAGGCGTTTGAGTTCAGGGCTACCTTGGCGGGTCTGCTGCACCCAGCTTGCTGGCACGATTTGGCGCTGGTTGAAGTAGCCGTCCTGTCTGAGCATTTCGCCGAATCGAATCAGATCCATAGCGCAGGCGCTCATGCCAGCGCCCATGTAGGGTGCGCCGGTAGGGTCAATCACCACGTTGGCATCCCATTGGGGGCCTAACGGTTGCCACAGTCGTTGGCTGATGAAGTCTACAAAGAGCGTCTGGGTCGCCGCAGTGATGACCCCAGCGCATAAATTGGTCAGCACCGTGCGGTAATGGAAGTGCTCGCCTTCTCGCTGCTCCGATTGATTGCGTCGCTGGCAATACTCCAGCAGCGACTTGGGAGCATCTGCTGATTGTAGGTCCGGTCGCCAGCCAACCACTGCCGCTTCATGCCAAAAGTCGTCCATGGGGCGATCGTAGTCTTCGGAAAAAGCCACGGCAGCAGTCATGTTCAGAGCGTTGGCGACGGTGGTGTCGCGAAAGGCGCTTTCGCTCAGTTCGGGCAAGTAGTGGCTGACCAGCTTTTTAGGGTCTAAGGCGCCATCTTCAACCGCAATACCCGCCGCCATGCCGACAAAGGATTTAGAAACCGAGTTCAACAAATGCAGGCTGTTTGCATGCATGTCGCCGCGATATTCCTCAGTGATGATGGCGCCTTTGTGTAACACCACGAAAGCATCGGTGTAGGTGGTGTCCAGAAAATGCGACAAGGACTGGGTTTTGCCTCCGCCTACCGGGTAGGGAATGGCGTTTAGGTCTTGCTGCCGGCGGGGGAAGTCCCGGGCTGGGGCGCTGGCTTTAGAAATGATCGCCGTATCAAACAGTTCCGCCATATGCTGAAAGCTGTGCCGATTGTGGGGCGGCTGATTCCAGTTTGCTGTGGTGTAGCTGGTAGCGTGCATGAGTACTCAATCCTTGAATGGACGTCGTACAGATTGAGCTAAGAGGCCAGTGCATCGCAAGACCGCTGGCAAGGCAGGTGTTGATGTTTGTTTTCTCATCCTAAGCGTCCATGATGTGAACGTCTCCGTTCTCAAAGCGAGCTGCATACGATGAATCTCCGTAAAAAAATTGCCCTGGGCCTTCTTGTCTTGGCCATTGGATTCGTTGCCTTAGCACCCATTGGCCCCGTGCCGGGTTTTTTTATTGGCGGCAAAGATAGCCCGGTACCGCCGGTATGGCCGGACACGTCCGAAGTAGATGAAATTCGGCTTAAGGTGCCGGGCACTCCGGCTCGGGTGGTTATTATCTGGTTGGTCCAGTTAGACGGCGACCTGTATGTGGTGGGCAGCGCTAACAGCGGCTGGGTCCAACGCGTTGGTCAGGGTAGTCCCGTGGCCCTGCGGCTGCAGGATCGCACCTATTCCCTACAAGCCCAGCGAGTGACGGAAAATCTTGAGGCCATTGTCACCGCGTACAAGGATAAGTACCGAGCAGACTACCCAGACATTGTCGGGGGATTCCCAACCCTGGAAGAGGCGAAAGACAGTTTTGCGGTTTTCCGCTTAAGCGCTGGAAATCGTTAGCGGCGAATCGCTGCCCAGCTGATTCAATAATAACAGTGTCATGTGTGGCACGGTCAGCGCGGCTAAGGCCACAAAGGTGTAGCGCAAGGTAGCATCCCCCAGCTGCGCTGCGGCTTGGCCGAAGACCCCGCCCGGTTCATTTGCCGGTAGCCAAAGCACCGCCGCGGCAATAACGGCCAACACCACTCCCGTCAGCCCATACACTGCGGCCATTCCAGTGCCGGGCACTCGACGGCGCCAGCGGGTTAAATGAAAGGGTCCATGCAGACAAGCGAAATAGCAGGCGAAACCGGCCAGGGGTCCACCCGCACTACAGGCCAGGGCATAGCACAGCAATAGCGTGCATACCGCTGGCCTAATCCAGTGACTGGTGGAGTTCTCGGTACCAGTTTTTGCGGGGACGTGTCGAAGCAAGATGCACCCCAGGATTGCAGGAACCGTTAGCAGCCCCGCCGCCGTGGTGAAAGTCACTAAGTCAGGCACTGCGGTGATGATGGTAAACAGTTCCGCCACCTGATCGGTATTGAGCAAGCAAGGCATGCTGACGATGGCGGTTCCCCAGGCGATTTTTTGTCCTTGGCTGGATGCGGGCCAGTCTGAATCGCCAAAGTGATAGGCCGAATAGACGAGAAATGCCGCCAGAAAGATCATTGGCAAAAGCCACCACAACAAAACGGTTAGAGCGACCAGGCCGAGATAGGCGCCAACGGCTGGCGTAAAAAACGTCTGGCCGTAGCGATGTTTTAATAGATACCAATCGAAGGCGCCGTGGGGCAATCCTGCGAGCAAAATCAGCGCGCACAGGCCTGTGACTAAGTTTGGGTGATTTGCCCCAAGTGTCCAGCCCATGCCGCCGGCGAGCGCGCAGCAGGCGAGGAAAAAGTGATAAGGTCTAAGCGCCCCAAGCATGTCTAAAAGCCTGATTGATGAATGTTGCCTTGGGTAGAGCCAGCATTACTTGAATGTAGTCGCCAAGGCTTGCCTCGTCATTGAGAAAACGCAGCAAAGCGTCCGATGGCACGCGCTGGAACAACGCCAAAAATACCTCTCCTGCCCGTTGGGGATGTTGTTCTAAAAAGCCGACAAAAACCGAGTCAAACCAGCGGCTTAGTTTGGATCGGGCAGCGCTGAGCCGCAGCGCTTTGTCTTGCAACAAATTCTCGGCCTGACGCCGGGCCTGATCTTGGGCGTGGGGGTAGCAATAGCCCGTGGATGGTTTCGTGGTATCCGCATGCAGTCCCATGGGTATGACGCGACCATGATCACCGCCAGCGGATTGGGGCTGGCGCCTAGGCATGGGAATGACCCCTTGCTCGGTGCGAGTAATTTGCCAGTGCTTTAAGCCGTAGCGAGCCTGCAGATAGTCGGTCAGCTCTCGTCGATAGTCCTCGTCAGACTGTAGCGTCATGGAAAAATGCGTGGTTTCAACCAACGCGCGGCGTCGGGTAAACGGCAACACATAGAAAAAATGCACGTCTTGGGCACCGGGGACAAAGTCCATCAGCGTCACCGTGGTGGGGTCAAAGACGTCTGCTTCGACGTCAATTTCCCAGCCGCAAAAGTGCTGCAGCAAGGTGCCTTGAGGGATGCTTTGGGGTCGTGTGTCGATAGTGCAGGCAGCTCGAATTACGCCTTGCTGGCTGTGAATCGTGACGCCGTCATCGTCGCTCTGCACTTGTTCCGCTTGATCCCCTAAACGCAGGGTTATCGCATGGGAGGCACCGATAATGCGCTGAGCAATGTCGTAAAAGCGCCCGCTGTCTACGCGCACATAGGGTCGCTGGGTGTGTTCACTGGTATGAGTCATGCCACCACTGCTAACGGTCCATTTGCTCCAGCGATGGGTAATGGCGTCGTCAAAAGGGGTTGTGCCCTGCTGCCAATAGCACCAAGTTTTGTCCTGTCGGTAGGCACTGCGAGGTTCGACAATGAGGGTTTGCTTGCTGCCCAGCTTGGCTTCTCGACCAGCCATGGCGCAGGCCAGCGACAACCCGGTCATGCCTCCGCCTAGGATGGCAATATCAACATCGCAGGCTTCAGCGTTGGTAGCCGTCACGAAGCTCAGGCGGTAAAGCGGCGTCGATCAAGGGCCCGATGCAAATGCTTTGCATGTTCCACCTTGCCAATCAACAGGGTACTGGAGCCTTCTCGTAAACGCTGCAGCAACAAACCCGCGATGAGTAGGCACTTGCGTTCTCTTGGGACCACGGTGCGTTGGTCCCAGTAGCCTTTGGGATTGGCGACGATCTTCTCGCCAATGGCCTGATACAGCCGAGCGGCTACTTTGATGGCATGCCTGACCGCTCGCGGCAGGTAGCCGTAACCCAAGGCGGCGCTGGCATAGTACTCGTCTGCGACCTTCAGTAGGCGTACGGCACCTTGGTAGGCGTTTTGGCGCTGCTGGGCATCGCCGCTGACGAGACCATCGCAACTGACCGGGTTGGGCAGCAGTTCCGCGGGCAGGTAAATGCGCTGGCGTTGGGCGTCTTCCAGGATATCTCTGGCGATGTTGCTCATTTGCATGGCAACACCCAGATCCACCGCGAAGGGCAGGGCTCGTGAATCGCGCACGCCAAAAATGTGACACATCATTAGCCCCACCGTTGACGCCACGCCATAGGCGAACTGCACCAGTTCGTTCATGGTCTGTAGCTCTCTGGGGTGCTGGTCGGCGATCAGTGCATCGGTGAAGTCCAGCAGCAATGTGGTGGGGATTTCGTATCGAGCCTGCAGGGCCAACATATCCTGCACATTGGGATCCAGACTCACGCCGGCACAAAGGTCTGCGCGAATGCGCTGGAGTTTGTCGTTGTTGATTCCGGACGGGGCAGCGTCAGCCAAATCATCCACTTCCCGGCAAAAGGCGTACAGGCGAGCCACCGCATCGTAACGATGCTGGGGCAAAAAGCGCGCAGCGAGGGAAAAGGTTTTGGCGCTGGCATTAAAGGTGGCTTTAGCGCGATTTAGTTGGTCTGACATTGCAGTTCCGCATGGATTTGTGGGCAATCTTCCAAAAGCAGTTGCTCTATCACCTTGGCCGAGCTCAAGACACCTGGGACGCCCGCTCCAGGGTGCGTACCGGCGCCGACGAAGTAGAGATTGTCGAAGTCTTCTGCCCGGTTGTGAAAACGAAAGAAAGCCGATTGGGTAAAAATAGGCGCAATCGAAAAGCCAGCCCCCCACTGGGACTGATACTGCTGAGAAAAGTCGTTAGGGTCAAAGTCAAAGCACACCTGCAGATGATCTCTCAGGTTGGGTAGCACTCTGTCTTCCAGTATATCCAATACCCGCTCTTTCACCTGGGTTTTGACGTCGTCCCAATCATCGCGCTGCAAGTTAGGTACCGGTGCCAGCACATAAAACGCATCCTTGCCCGCCGGCGCCAGCCCAGGGTCGGTAGCGGTGGGGCGGTGCAGGTACAAACTCAGATCGTCGCCGACTTCGTCACCTGCAAAAATACGCTGTAGCAGCTCTTGGTAGGTGTCGCCAAAGATGATGGTGTGATGTTCCACATCGTCGTATTTGCAGTCGGTACCAAAGTACAAGACATACAGGCCCATGGAGTACTTCAAGCGGTCGATGCGCTTATTGGTCCAAGTTTTTCGTAGCTTGGCGTCGATGAGATGTTTATAGGTATAGGCTGGATCACCATTGCAAATGACGCGGTCGGCGCTCAGGGTTGATCCGTCTTCCATGACCACGCCGGTAGCGCGACCGTTCTCAATCTGAATGCGTGACACGGTCTGACCCAGTCGAATATCAATACCTTGTTCTTGCATCAACTTGCCCAGGGCTTTGACCAAGGCGCCGGTGCCGCCGCGAGGAAAGTGAACGCCCCAGCGACGCTCCAGATAATGGATCAAGGAATAAATGCTGGTGGTGGAAAAAGGATTGCCGCCAACCAATAGGGGCTGAATGCTGAACGCTCTGCGTAAGCGATTGTCTTGCAGATAGCGCTTGGTGAACTGCCAGACCGTTTGATAACAGCCCAGCCGAATCAGATTCGGCACCTGTTTCAACATAAACCACAGCTTGTTGAAGGGCACATGGGCCAGTTGACTGAAGCCCACATCGAAAATTTTCTCGGAATGGGCGAGCAGCTTTTTGTAGCCCTCGACATCCACCGGGCTGATGCGTTCAATTTCGCTCAGGGTGTCCTCAACGGTGCCGCCGTAATTGAGGTGGCTGCCGTCGTTGAATTCGTATCGATACCAAGGCGTGACCGGCAATATCTCCACATAGTCTTCGATCTTGCGGTTGAACAACGCAAACAGCTCGTCGAACAAAAAGGGTGCGGTGATGACGGTGGGGCCGGCATCAAAGACAAAGCCCTCTTGCTCGAAGGTTTGTGCGCGTCCCCCAAGCTGCTCCAGGCGTTCGATGACCGTGACGTCGAAGCCCAGGCTGCGCGCGCGAAGGGCGCTGGCAAGCCCACCAAAACCACTGCCGATGACAATAACGTGTTCGTTCATATCGCTTCTGCGGTGGCTGTGGCAGCAGTGTGCTGCCAGGGTTCGGGACTCGGCGTTGGGCGAAGATTTGGGTGTGAGTAACTCAAATGCTCGGCGATGAAGGCTTCGATCACAGCAACACTGTCTTGGGGTAGTAGCTTTGCGTGAAAGCGAGCACTAGCTAACGCTTCGTCGAGCCAACGCTGACATAGGGCCATGGCCTGGGCTCGGACCGCAGATTTGCTGACCAAGGCGTAGAACGGGTCTACACGAGAAAACAGCGCGTTGCAGGCGGCAACCGGTGCGGTGATGGTGCGATTTCTCAGGTCCTCATGCTCGGCTAGGGTTTCAGGCCGGTGATACGGAGCTAGGTCATTGAGAATTTGATATGCCAGCCCCAGCTGCTCACCGCAGCATCTGGCCGCTTGAATCGGTGCGTCGCTGTTGCTGTTCAGCAGCGCAGCAAATTGCAGTGGCAACGCGATGAACGCGCCGGTTTTGCCCTTGGCAACTTGGTCATAAAACGATTTGTAGTCAGGGTTGGTGCTATGGCTTAACTGTAAA
>JAYOSS010000053.1:0-623 GCA_038139355.1 Gammaproteobacteria bacterium | reverse complement strand
CTGTAAATGTTGCCCCGATGCAGCAAGGCTGACGGCCTGTGATAGAGCGACCATCAGTTGGCTGCGAATGTGGTCGATGGTGGGTGCTTCGGCAATGGCTCGAAAAGCGCAGGCCACCAGGTGATCGCCAAGCAGCAAGGCGGTATTGGCGCCGAATTTGTGCCAAACCGTTTGCACGTTGCGCCGCATGACGGTTCGATCCTGAATATCATCGTGGACGATAGACGCTTCGTGAATTAGCTCAATGGCGATGGCTGCGTGCATCAATGCTTGGGGATAAGCGATGGAAGGAGAAGCAGCAATTAACAGCTTGGCCCGTGTGCGCTTGCCGGTGCTGGAAAAATGATGTTTGGCGGCATTGGTCAACGCACCGGCGTCTTCGCCGTAGTGTCGGATCAGGTGTTCAAGAGTGCTGGCAATAACAGAGCTTTGCATTGCTTCCCCGTTGGATTCGGTCTCTAGGGTCAGGGTGTAGAAGTGGCTGGCTGATGCTAGGCAGCCAGCTTGATGGGTGAGCCGAAGCCCACCCACCAAGATAGGTTTAGGCCGTTACGCGCTCTCGGAAGAAGACGTAGCAGCGGCCCAAATCACAACACCGAATGCAATCTTGTTAACGAAGTCAG
>JAYOSS010000052.1:0-14398 GCA_038139355.1 Gammaproteobacteria bacterium | reverse complement strand
CGGATTGAAGGATCGAAAACCCAGCATTTGCTGAGCGTGCTCTGGCAGGGCTCTAGCGGTTTCCATGGATGTAGTGAGCTGGTGGTTTTCTTCCGCACGCAGCCACCCGAGGACGAACCCGGCGTGTAGGCCGACCCGCCACTGATCCTTGGAGTAGTTAGGGCCGCCACCGTGGATCACCTTGCCGCTGTACAGCAGGGCAGCACCGGCAGGCATAATCGCCTGACAGGTATCGTTAGCATCCACAGCAGGCATGGCGTCTGGCCAGCGATGACTGCCTGGGGCCACCACCGTAGCGCCATTTTCGGCGGTAAAGTCCGTTAGAGCGAAGATGGCCGTGACGGTGATTTCGTTTTCTTGTCCCGCGGCTGATGGCCAATTCAGCTCATCTCGATGCAGTAGCTGGGGGGTTTCGTTAGGACCAATGCAGATCAATTGCCCGGTATTTAAGTAGTAGTTGTGTTCACCCAGATAGTGGTCCGCCATGTTTTTGTACAGCGGGTCGCACAGGACTTGGCCCCAAGTGGGTGATCGATCAGCCAATCCCGTAATGCGTTTGGTGGTTGCGCCGTGAAAGTTCTTCCAAAAGTCATGGCCTGCAAGTGCGCCAGCGTGATGGTTGGCCACAGCGGGCATCATCTCGGCTTGGAGCTTGGCTAGGGTTGCCGGGTCCAAAAAATCGTCGACGATAACGGCACCGTCTGCATCAAAGGCCTGCCAAATTTCCTTGGCGGGGGTGCTGCGGGTCAAATGCTGTAAAGCTGACATGGCGGATCTCCTGTGTCTTTGATCAACAAAACCGTGACTGGTGATAGATCACGGGTTCAGCGGTTGTGGTCGTTGACTCAACGGGTTGCCGGTGCAAAAACTGTTTTTGAGGATTTGCTGCTTTTAAGGCTGGGCCTGGGTTTGGGCGTAGCTGTGTTGTACTTCAACGATCTGAACCTCATAGGATTGATACCAACGTCCCAAGGCCATGGCTTGGGCATCACTATGTTCGGTGGCCTGTTTCCAGGCACGAATATGCTCTTTGCTGGGCCAATACGAAATGGCGAGTTCGTTTTGACCTTGGCCGTAGGATAAAAATTCCGTACAGCCGTACCTGGTCAGCGCCAGCTTTCTCAGTCGTGCAGCGGTTTGCAGATAGGCCTCATCCAGTTCTTTGATGGTTGCCTTGAATATGACTGCGTACATAACAAGCCCCTGTATCCCAGTTCGATTCAGGTTCTAACATCACGACGAGGAAGCAAAGTACTTTTGCAGCCGAGGCCGAACGCTGAGAAACACGAGATACCCGCGTTCTAGCAGGCTCAGCACTGTGGGAATGCGAGCCAAGTGCCCCAGCACCATGAGCAAGGGCAAGTGCCGCCACAGCAAGGCAAAAGCAGCGGCGCCGTGGACGATGGGGCCTGATGCTTCCTGGGCATGGAATCGCGCCAACAGCTCTGATCGTTCTAGCGGACAATGTTGCGCGGCATAGATGTCTACAAAATCCACCCGCTTCAACCAGTCTAACCGGCGCATGAAGGCGATTTCCCGAATGCAAAGAGGGCACTGGCTGTCGAACCAGACTTGCACCTTGGCTTTGTTGTTCGTCATGTGGCAGGTCCTTGGCGCGCAACTGGGTTGCGGTGTCGGCCCAAAAAGATGCTTTTGACGGGCACGGTTATTGCGCTCTTCAATCCTGACGCAGGCTTACGCGCTCTTGGCCTGAGGTACGGCTACCTGCACCGGACGCTTGCCATTGGGGCCATACAGGTTCACCTGTAGGCTGGCGATGGCATGAACCAAGGCGTTGGGTGAGATCTTTTGCTTGCCGGTCCAGTGAATGTCAGGAAAGCGCTCAAAGATGCGCTCGAACGCCATGCGAAGCTGCATTTTGGCGATGCGTGATCCCAGACACTTATGCACGCCATGCCCAAAGGCCAGGTGTTTTTCGACGTTAGGACGATGCATGTCAAAGACATCGGGATTGGGAAAAACCTCCGGGTCGCGGTTTGCTGCGCCATACCAGAGCACGACTTTCTCATCCTTGGCTATTCCCTGGCCGTTGATCTCAGCGTCTTCGGTTGCGGTGCGGCGCATGTGAATCACCGGTGACACCATACGCAGGGCCTCCTCGGACATGCGTGGGATCAGGGTTGGGTCCTCCAGCACCATGGCGCGCTGATCTGGAAACTCGTTCATCAGTTTGATGGTGCCGGACAGCGAGTTACGGGAGGTGTCATTGCCGGCAAAAATGATCAACAGCCAGGAGCCGTCTAAAAACTCTTGGGGCAACAGCTCTCCATCGATCTTCGACTGGGCAATGATCGTCAACAGGTCTTGTCGCGGGTTCGCTCGTCGGTCCGCCATAACCCGCTCGCCGTAGGCAAACATGTCGCTGACGACCCGATTGAATCGAAATGGGAACATGGGTTCCGAGAAAAACGTTTGCCAAGGATTGGCGATAAACTGGGAAGCCAACTCAAGGTGGTGCATCCAAGTCTTAACTTGAGGTCGGTCATCTTCCTCAACGCCCAGCATTTCGCAGAGGGTGAACAAGGGCAGTTCCTCAGAGAACAGCTTGGCAAAGTCCACCACCGGCCCTTTGCGCTCCAAATCGTCCAGCAATAAATCAATGTGTTTGCCCACCCGCTCCCGAATCTGTTCAACGTAGGCGGGAAAAAAGAAGTCGCTTTGCTGCATCCGCATTTCTCGGTGCAGTGGCTCATCCATGTTGATCAAGGAATTCAGCGCCGCGGGCATCAGCTTGTCTGGTCGCCACTGTTTGCGATCCGGAATGGCCATGTTGATGCTGCCGCGCTGGGAAGAAAATACGCTGTGGGCCAATTCCGTTTGTTTGATGTCCTCGTAGCGGGTGAGGGACCAAAAACCCGATATGCCTTTGTCCGGCTTTGACCACATGACTGGCGCTTGTTCACGCATGCGTCGGTAGTGTTCAAAAGGGTGGCCTTGGGTCCAAGCGGCTGGATCCCAGAACCTAAAGCCGTCGAACATTGGGTAAACAGCCTCATGAATGGGAAGCTGTTGCCCAGAGTCGATCAAAATGTCGTCACTGATTAATTTCACGTGGGTTTCCTCGAAAACTGACATTAAAGCTGAAAATATCTGGGAAGATGGTAGCAGATAAAGTTGAATAAACTGTGAGAGCACACAGCAGGACAAATTGACCTATGAGTGAGACAGAACAACCGTTGAACCCCTATGAAGGCTTCAAGATGCTCAGGGATCACGCTCCGGTAACTCAGCTAGAGGCGGATGGTCCCTGGCAGGTGGCCCGGCATGGAGATGTGCACAGCATTTTGCGCGATCACGAAACCTTCTCTTCCGATGTATCCATTAGGCCACCGGACGAGCGGGGCGCACCTTCCATGCTGTTCAGCGATCCGCCGGTGCATCATCGCCTGCGGCGGTTGGTGAGTGTGGCCTTTAAGCCCAGCCAAATCGCCAAACAAGAAGAACAAATTCGAATCCGCTGCCGGGATCTGCTGGAAGCGATCCCTCAAGGGCAAGAAGTCGACTTGGTGAAGGCTTTGGCTGCGCCCTTGCCGGTGATGGTGATCGCCGAAATGCTTGGGGTGGAAGACGGCGACATGGCGACGTTTAAGGCCTGGTCCGACGAAATTTTCAGCAACATCGGTGACATCCTCTTTGGCACGCCTAGCGCGGAATCTGAACGCGCGGCGGAAGAGATGAACGCCTACTTTTTAGCGCGCATTAACGAAATTCGACGCAGTCCCAAAGAGCATTTGCTGGGTCAACTGGTGGCCACTGAAACCGAAGACGGCAAATTGGACGATGAAGAACTGTTGAGTTTTTGTCGGCTTTTGCTGATTGCGGGTAACGAAACGACCACAGGTTTGATCACCGCATCGGCGCGAATTTTTCATGAGCAACCCCAGACACTGCTGCAACTGAAGCGGCAGCCGGACTTGTCTACATCGTTTGTGGAGGAGGCGCTACGTTTCTATTCACCGTTTTCGGCAACGGTGCGACGCACCGCCAAAGCCGTAGAGATTGCCGGTCAGACCATACCTGCGGGTGAGTTAGTGGTGCCGTTGATTGCGTCAGCGAATCGGGATGAGCGGGTATTTGATGATCCCGATACCTTCAAGATTGATCGAAATCCCAATCCCCACTTAGCCCTGGGTTTTGGTATTCACGTCTGCCTAGGGGCGCACTTGGCCCGGCTGGAGGGCAGGATTGTGGTAGAGCAAATGGCTGAGCGCTACCACAGCGTAGAGCTGGCTCACCCCCAAACCGCAACGGTTGGGGATTTGGGTGGGCCCAAGGAACTGCCGATCATCGTGGGCTAGTGGCGCTTGGCAGGCTGTTGGCTAGTCGCTTTTGCTTGGCCGTTAGCCGCCATGCCGTCTAGTCGATGGCTAGTTCCGCTATTTTGTGCAGGCGCTCTACAGGGTCGCCTTCGCCCATCATCGGCACGACTACCCGGCTAACACCCACACTGGCAAGTTCTTCGAGGAATTCCTTGCCACCAACCCCTGGCCACATGCAGGTTATTTCAATGTCCCTCATGTCTCGGCCGGCGGCGTCGCAGGCTTTAGCCAAACTCGTCATATGACCTTTGAGTTCAGCTGGATCGCCGGTGGGTGCAAACCAGCCATTCCCCAATTGGGCGATGCGCTCAAATATCTTGCCTTTGACACCGCCCATAACCACAGGAAACGGGTTTTGAACCGGTAGCGGATAACTCTTGAAACCCTTCCAAGAAATAAAGTCACTTTCGTGTTCCACCACATCGCCGGACCAGATTTTTCGCATGCCAGCAACGTATTCACCAAAGCGCGCGCCTCGGCGCTCGACCGGTACCCCTCGGGATTCGAATTCTTCTTACAACCAGCCGATGCCTACGCCCAACATAAAGCGACCGTTAGAGATGAAGTCCAGACTGGCGGCCTGCTTAGCCATGTAGATGGGGTTGGTCTGGGAAAGAATGTTGACGCCGGTGGCTAGGCGCAGAGTCTTCGTCGCCGCCGCCACCGCCGACAGGGCGATGAGAGGGTCGACAAAATTTGTTTCTGGGGCGGCGCCCATGTTTCCTGATTTGTTGTAGGGATATTTGGAATCGTATGCCACCGGCACGATCACGTGCTCAAAGGTCCACACAGATTCGTAGCCCAAGGACTCTACCAGCTGTGCGGTTTGCACAATTTGATCCGCTGATTGCACGCCCACATTGATTGGAATAACGCCTACTTTCATGTCTTTGTCCCAGTTAGAAAAATCTCATGGTTGTGGATCTGAACACAACATGCAAACCCGGGGTAGCGGGTGAGATCAGGCGCGGAGTTCGGACTGAACCAAGCCGCGGCTCAGCAGCTGGCGATGCAACATACGAGGTGTTGGTTATCCCTGCAAAAACGCCTGAACCGCAGCGTGCAGCTGATGGCGATTGCGCTCCAGCAACAGCGAGTGGGTGCCTTGGTCTATCACCGTCAAGGTGCTGGATGCGGTGTCGGTTAAGCGCGACAACAATTGTTGCCCTTGGGCCGGGGTGGTCTCTTGGTCCAGCTCACCTACGACGATGAATACTGGGCAGCGGATAAGACTGGGATCGTACCAATCCTGCCCGGATTCCCGGCATTGGGCGTAGTCTTTCATTACGCCCGTGGGAGCTCGGAACATACCCGTGCTGGCAAAGTGAGGGTCGCAGCTTGCGGTGTGTTGGCACCAGGCAAGTCGATCAGGGGCGCTAATCAGTTGGTTGATTTCCTCTTCGCTCAGTCCTGTGGCCCAGCGTTGCATCATGCTTTCTACCGTAACGGTTCGATAGGCACCCAGCCCTGCTGGCGACGCCCCCGTGGGCTTCAAACCTTGCAGCCACAACGCACCGCTAAGCACCAGACGGTGAACGTCTTGGGGATATTGGCCGGCATAGGTGCCGCAAATGGCTGTACCCCAGCTATAGCCAATGAGGTTTAGCTTGCTGATGTTTCGGATGTTAAAAATGTGATTAACGGCGTGGTTTACCTCGATGACTGCATGAGCGGTGTCGACCAAGGGGGTATTGGCTGCTGGGTCCGCATCCATTGCCTGCGGGCGGTCTGATTTGCCGTAGCCCAGTAAATCTAGGCACCAAGTGTCAAAGCCCTGGGACGCCAGTTGATCCATCCAGGACTGGCCCTCTACTGCGTAGTCAAAAGTGTCGGTAGACCCGTAGGTGGCGCCGTGGACAAACAGCACGGTTTTGGCCGGATCTCCAGAGGGGCTGTCGCCCGAGTACTTGTTGCGCAGCAACAGCTGGCAGTGGCTGTCTGCGCTGGGAATGCGGTAGTCGGTTAGCTGGATCATCGATGCGGGCTCTCTGTATGGGTTGGCCGATTCGGTTTTGCGTCTTGGCGCGGTGCTTTGCTGTCAGTCCGTTAACGTCGGATCCACAAGAATTTTGGCGTGGGCCTCTGGGTCGGCCAAGTCTTCAAAGGCTTGAGCCACGCCGCTAAGGCCGACGCTGCCGGTGATCAGCGGCGCTACGTTCACATGGCCCTCAGCGATGTGGTGTAGTGTTTCTGCAAATTCCTCAGGCTGATAGCCCAAAACGAACTGCAAATTGAGCTCTTTGTTGATGCCAATGAGCGGCCGAATTTGGTCCGCCTCCATACACACACCCACCACCACTATGCGGGCGCCCCGGGGGGCGCCAGCCATAACATGATCCAAAACACCGGGAACGCCAACGCATTCGAAAAAGACCCCCTCGCGGAAACTCTGGCCGGAAAACGGTTCGATGGGCATCAGGTTACCGTTGACATCGAACTTGGCGATCTCTTGCCAGCTTTGGTAAGGGGATGTCTTGGCTGGATCGATCACCTCATCGGCGCCCATCATCTGCGCCAACTCGCGACGTTTGGCGCTGTAGTCCGCGGCAACAATGGGGCCAACCCCGGCTTGTTTCAGGGCGCTGATCACAGCAAGGCCCACTGGGCCACAGCCAACGACGCAGGGTATTTCTGCGGCGTTGAGCTTGGCCATGCGCACCGCGTGCAGGCCGACGGCCATGGGTTCTGTCAGCGCCGCGTGCTGCGTGGGCAAACCGTTGGGCACCGGTAGCAACATGGATTCGGTGAGCACCATGTTTTGGGAATAGCCTCCCGGCACGGCGTTGGAATAGCCCACCGTGGTCAAAGCGCCGTTGTGAATGGTTGTGGGAAAAGAGCAAACACGAGTGCCGGGTTTTAGGGTGCCTTGAGTACCTGGGCCGTAGTCCAGAACTTCGGCACAAAATTCGTGTCCCATGACCACATCCTTGGTCAGGTCCATGACGAAGGAACCGCCAGTTTCTAGGGAGGTTTGTACCATATCGTGACCATGCTTGAGCGCATGTAGGTCAGAGCCGCAAATGCCACAGGCCAGAGTTTTCACCAGCACTTCGCCTTCGCTCGGCGTTGGCATGGCCATTTCATCTACGACGATTTGCGCGTTTCTCATGATGGCTGCTTTCATTGACTCCCCCTAATTGCTGCTGATATCCGCTGTACCGCAAAGAGTACCTACAACAGGTTCCCATAGGGAAACCCGTGCGCAAGCAGGGAATTGCCGAGGAGGGTAGCAACGCGAGGCTGCCAAAGTGGAAATGCCTGCAGCGGGAGGTTAGGGGCGTATAGAGGGGCTACCAGCGCCACAGCATGCCCAAAATGGGGGTTAACGGTAGCAGCTTAGACGCCCGGCGCTGATCTGCGGCGCTGTAGCGATAGCCGCCGATATTGCGCCGGTTAGTCAGGTTGATGACATCCAGATAGACCTCAAGTTCCCCGCGGCTGATGTCAATGCGCCGGGACACGTGAACGTCCACGGTTTGAAAATTCGGCAAGCTGGAACCGAAGGCGCTGGTTCCTAGGTCCCCGGGGTCAGCGATCCAATCGCTGGTGGGCCAGCCGCTATGAAAGGCCGTATTTAGGCCCAAACGCCAGGCGCTAACCTGCCAACGCACACCCGCTTTAAGGCTGTGGCGTTGCGCCCAAGGTCGGTTTCGCAGCGTGCCTAAATATCGTTCTTTCGCTTCGCTGTAGCTGTAATTCAGATACCAGCGCAGGGTAGGGCTAGGCGCATGATTGATCGCCCACTCCAAACCCTTTGCGGATACCTTCGAGGGCACGACCTCAAAACGGTCGCCCTGTAGCTCTGGGAATAAAACCCAACGGTTGTACAGATTTTCAAAATGAGACCAGGCGTTATTAATCTTGCGATGGTAGAGATCCAAGCGCAGGCGCAGATCCGGATGGGGTGCAAAGATCGCCGTTAAATTGATTTGATCGGAGTGTTGGGGGGCATCCAATTCGGCTTTGCCGTCATCGATTTGGATTTCGTAGAGATGCTGTTGCTGGATGTAGCGTCCCAAGTTGACCGCCAGTAGCCAGTGTCGGTTGGCCTGCCAGGCAAGATTGAAACGGGCGCTGACCTCGTTAACGTGAACCGGATCGATGTCTTGTCCGTCAAAGCGCAGGCCAGATTGCAGCTCCAGAGAATCCGTTAACTGATGGGTGACAGAAAAATAGGCCTCGATGCTCTCGCCCGATCGGTCCACATCTGTACGTCGTTGCAGTCCGGTGCGGCCCTGAATCGGTTGAGCGCCGGGGCCATAGGTCAGGTCAAAGTCCGTGCGAAAATCCGCTGTTTGGTCAGCAAAGGACCAACCGCTTTCGATGTCCCATGTTGGCGACGGACGCCAATGCCAGTCATTGGTGAGCTGGGTTTTGGCGTAGTCCTGATGAACCTGCAGAGAGCCAACGGTAAAGAACGGATCGTCAATATGGCCTTGGCGTGAATTTTTGATCCGCAGATGTTGCACAGTCCAGCGAGTATCGAGATTGTCGGTTAAGGCTTCATCCCAGTGCAGCCACGCAGATTGGTAGTCGTTATTGCTCGTGCCAGCCTCCGGGGGATCTATCACATCGGTGCGGTCGCGACTGTGGAGTAGATTGAGGCTGATTCGTCGGTGGGCGCTTTCGTGGGCTACTTGCACAAAGGCGTCTTGAAATCGTGGTCGGCCGTAGTCGGTGTCCAGTTGCTCTAGCGCTTGGTCGATAATGCTGCTGCGAACCGACGCGACCCAAGACCACGGGCCTTGCCATCCGGCTGCGTCGGCTGTGGCGTTAACAAAATTAACGTCCACGTTGCCGCTCAGCGGTTTGGCCGGCTGAATCAGCTCCAAGTCCACGACACCGCTCATGCGTGAGCCCAGATTTACCGGGAAGCCAGAGACATAGACATCGACGGCATCGACGATATTCATGTTGATGGCGCTAAATAAGTCGTAGACGTCGGGCAGATGAAACGGCTCCAGTAGTTCAACGCCATCCAGCCGGTACAGCACTTCGTTGACGTCGCCGCCGCGAAACTGGTGTCTGGCGGACACGCCGCTTGATGCAATCCCCGGAAGCGCTTCAAGGCTTCTCAGCACATCACGCCCCAAACTTGGCGTCGCCAGCAGATCTTCTTGATCAACGCTGTGGCCTAACGCCGCCTGACGGCGAACCCGGTAGTGGCTGGTGACGACGACTTCCTCGATGCTGCGATCGGTGACTTGTTCGCGGTCCGCTGCGGTCGCTGGGGCCGGTGTTTTTGGCCCAGCTTGTGGGGCAACGTAGCCATTTTGCTCATCTACCATGACCAAGGTCAGGCCATGGGCGTCAAGTAAGCTTTGAATCTGCTCTTTTGGGCTTGTCTGTGGGTCGGGTAGGTCTTTGACCTTGAGTCGTTTGGGTACGACTAGGCTGCTGGAGACAATGTTCAGTCCACGGTCGGCGTAGAAATCTAAGGCTTTGCGCAGGGGTTCACCGATGCGGATGGTGATAGTGCCACCGTGTTCAATGGGGGTAGCGTCGCTTTGGGTTTTTGTTTGGGTTTGCGTTTGGTCTGATATTTCAGCTTGAGCAGGAATGCCGAGCATGATCCCCGCACTGATTAGGCCGCTACACAGCAGCCGGCGATACAGACGTGTTGTTGTTTTCTTCAAGGACTGGCGCCGCACCAAAGGCCGGCGCCAGCATAGGCACTTATTGATTCGAGTTAAAGTCTACGACGATGTGGTTTGCCTGCTCCTGCCATTGCAGCCCCGCGCTTTGGGCGACCAGGTGCAGCGCATCCCGGGGCGGTAGCCCTTCGAGCTCACCGGTGACGGTGGTGTTGGTGACCGTGGCCTCGACACCTCGGCTGGCATAGGACACCCGTTTGCCCAAGTCTCGACCAATGGCATCCAACAACGCCGGTACAGGGCGTGCGGAGTATCCGCTGCTAACCTGGTGAATCCAGTCCCAACGACTGTCCGCTGTTGTTTCAACACGCTCAGCTACGCCCACAGCAGTAACCTCTAAGACCGCGGCCTGTAGCGGTTGAGCCTCAGCAATATAGCGCCCGAAAGTCGAATCCACCTCGGCGGCGCCTTCTCGCACCGCGACATGCATGGTTTCTGCATCGGTGCTGACCATGTAGCGGGTGCCGATATCTCGCACCACGCCGAAGGCGGTCTGAACGTTAAAATCGCTTCGTTCCTTGGTGTCGATGTATAGGCTGCCCGAGCTCAGTTGCAGATTTTCTGCGTCCTGCCATTGCATCACGCTACCCGCGGCTAATCGCAGGTCTGCCCCCACTGGGGTAGACAGCCGCACGGCTGTGCTCGCTTCTAGGGTTTCGTTACCTTCCAGCGCGAGATTGCGAATGTCCTCCACCAGCTCACCATCAACGAACAATTCGCCGCTAGCGAGCTGCAGCTGCCACTGGCTCTCCGCTTGGGGTACCCACAACAGCCCTGCCATAATGGTCAGCACTACCGCCGCAGCGGCGCTTAGCACAGAAATTCGGCGTCGTGAGCGTTGTTGCCGGTGCTCCTGAACCTTGTCCTGCCAATCCTCACGAAGCGCTCGATAGGCTGCCTGTTGGGCAGGCATTGAGGGCAAGGGGCGGGCGCCTGCATCGGTAAGCAGGTTGGCCAGATCTTTGTCTGTCTCTAGGTTGTCTTGCTTAGAATTGCTCATTCTTGGGCCCTTGGTTTTCTCAGGGGGATGGGAGTGTTGGTTTGCATCTTTGAAGCGATACCGCTGTAGGCGCTGCGAAACGCGTTTCGTGCGCGGGCCAGCATGGATTGAATCGATGTAGGGCTGACTTCTAGCTTCGCCGCGATTTCTTCTACGGAATACTCATCCACGTATTTCCACTCTAATATTTGTCCGTAGTCCCCTGGCAGCGAATCCAGCATGTAATGAACCAGATCACGTCGCTGCTCTCGTTCTTTTAGCGCTTCAGGTCCTTTTGCCAGGTCAATGGCCATGGCCGCCACCTCGGCCTGAACGTGGGTGTCGTCCTCTATGAGCACCAAGTCCCGGTGTTTTTGCGCGCGCTTGTAATACGCGCTGACTTGACTGCGCGCGACTTGGTACAACCAAGTAAGCAAGGCAGCCTCACCTCGATAAGTTTCAATACGCTTTATGGCGTGGCGTAGGGTTTCCAAAGCAATGTCCTCTGCGTCAGCTCCATCAATACGTCGCTGACAAAATCGGTAAACGCGTGGGTAGTACTCGTTAAAAAAACGGTTAAACGATGCTTCCTGCCCTGCTAAAAGGCTCTTCGCCAGGTCTAAGTCTTCTGGGTATTGCACACGTCTACTCTTGTTGTCTGAGGAATAAGAGGGGGGCGTTAATGAAAACCAATCGCATCTGACGAAAAAAAGTTCTTTTTTTTTCTTTTTTTTTCTTTTTTTCGCGATTGATCCTGAATTTTGCCCCCCTCTATCGAAGTAACAGCATAAACGGAAGACGATCATGGGTCTTGAACTCGCTAATAGCTCAGATGCCCCAGCCCCAGCTCTAGGCGCTATGCCGCCTCGGTACGCGATTCAACAGGTCAGGGGTGCGGAGCGCCAGCGGGTCGCCTCTTTTATGGCGGCCAAATTCCAACAGCATTTTGGCGCCAGCATCAGTGACGATACGGATCAAGTTTTTGCAGCCTATGACGATAACGGCGAAATTCTGCTGGCCTTTGGACTCAATCTGAGCGTCAACACGTTTTTCTCCCAGCACTACGTTAGCGACCTGTCCGGCCGTCTTCGCCAGTGTTGCGGCGTAGATGGGCGCGAGACCCTGCGCGCTGTGGAGTTGGCTCACTTGTGCGTTCGCGCTCCCCGAGATTTGTGCCGCATGGTGCCGCGCTTGGCTCGCTTTCTCTCTGGCATGGCGGACGTATTGGTCTGCACCGCCACCAGTGAACTCAGCAGCTACTTTGTGCGTCGCGGTTTGGCGCCGCATCAGCTAGGTCGGGCTCGGGTGACGGATTTGCCGCCTGGGCAGCGTCATGGCTGGGGCAATTACTACGAGCACCAACCCTTGGTGTTGTGTGGGCGGCTAGCAGACGCGTCGGCAAAACTGGATTTGTTGGCCACACAGGTAAAGGAAAGTGCCGATGTCGCAATTAACTAAATTGCCAGACGGCTTGTTGGCTCGCATTCATGCGTCGACTCGGTTGAGCGATGGTGAGATAACTTGGGATGTTGCCCAACTGTGTAGCGCTGTAGAGGCGTGGCAACAGCAACTGGATGCGTGGCAAATAAATGTGGTGGCTTTCGACCTGCCGAATGGACTGGAGTGGGTGGCGCTGGACTTGGCGTTGCTGGAATCTGGTCGAGTGGCAGTGCCTTTGCCTTCCTTTTTCTCTCCTGAGCAGCGTCAGCATGCGCTGCAAGATTCAGGTGCACAGCTGCTCGTGGTTGCCTCAGACGTTTCGGTATCCGAGCCAGAGCATCACTGGCATATGTTTCGAGGTCAGGCGTGTAGGCAGTTGCTGCAAGCGGCTACCCGCAGTTTGCCCTCTGGCACGTCCATCATTACCTACACATCCGGCAGCACCGGTACGCCCAAAGGGGTGTGCCTAGCTGGTGAGACCTTGATGGAAACCGCTGAGAGCATCGTTTCGGCTTTGCAAGATGTGGAAGTCACCCGGCATCTCAGTGTCCTGCCGCTGACTTTATTGCTGGAAAACGTTGCCGGTATTTTTGCCAATCTCATGAACGGCAGTGATATCTACGTACCGGATCTGGGCGAGATCGGGATTCGCGGTAGCAGTGATGTGGACATCATGGAATTTGTTGCCGGGCTGGATCGGTTCAGTCCTCACAGCGTGATTCTGGTTCCAGCGCTGTTATTGGGTTTAACCGCTGCCAGCGAGTTTGGCTTGGGGCATTTTGCGAGTCTCAAGTTCATTGCGGTTGGTGGCGGCCGAGTGGCGCAAACGCTGTTGGCCCGAGCTGAGGCCCAAGGTCTGCCGGTTTTCGAGGGCTACGGCTTGACCGAATGTGGCAGTGTGGTTGCTCTCAATACGCCTGGCGCAAGTCGCCAAGGCAGCGTAGGCCGCCTGCTGCCACATGTGGTTGCCAGTTTGGAGGATGGTGAACTGATCGTCACGCATCCCAAGTTCTTAGGTGTGCTGGGCAGTCAAGATGCAGCCCCGGCCAGGGTGGCAACCGGAGACGCCGTCGCCATGGATGAAGCCGGGTTTCTCACCGTGCATGGTCGTTTGAAGGATACCTACATCACCGCCTTTGGCCGCAATGTCTCGCCGGAGTGGGTGGAAAGTGAACTGTTGAATGAACTGTCTATCGGTTATGCCGCCGTGTTCGGCGAAGCGGCCGAATCAGCCACGGCCCTTTTGGTGGCCAGAGGTGAGGTCTCGGATGAGGACTTAGAAAAAGCTGTGGCCGCCTGTAACGCCCGCCTGCCAGATTACGCCCGCATCGGGCGCTGGCATCGCATCACCCGAGAGCAACTGCAAGCGGTCGATGGCCTCACCGCAAACGGACGGATTAGGCGCGCTGTGATTGCAGAGAGTTTTGCCCACTTGATTGAAGAAACGAACAACATAGGAATGTCTCTGCATGCGTAACTACGAACAACTTGTGAACCAAACCAGTGAGGATCAACTCTACTTGCTCGAATCACCCATCATTGGTGATGTGGCAGCAGGCGCCATTGATTTGCCTATGTACCAGGCCTTTTTAACCAATGCCTACCACCACGTGCGTTATACCGTGCCGTTGATGATGGCCGCGGGTGCCCGGGTTTCGCCGGCCCGAACCACGCTGATGCGCGCTTTCCGAGAATACATTGATGAAGAAATTGGGCACGAGCAGTGGATTTTGGATGATCTGAAAGCCACCGGCGCTGACGCCTCTGCTGTGGCCCAATCCTTACCCCCGGCCTCGGTAGAGGTCATGGTGGCCTACGTTCGGGATTACATCGCTAACGTTAACCCCTTGGGTTTTTTTGGCATGGTTCACGTGCTCGAAGGCACTTCCACGTCATTGGCCACGGCCACCGCTGATTTAGTGCAGCAGCAGTTGGATCTGCCAGGCGCCGCATTTTCTTATTTGCGCTCCCACGGCGATCTGGAT
>JAYOSS010000051.1:13202-14415 GCA_038139355.1 Gammaproteobacteria bacterium | reverse complement strand
GAGCTACGGCATGACGCGCCGGGCAAATTTTCCATGGCGAATGCCGGCCCAGGCACCAATGGATCACAATTTTTCATTACCCATGTACCCACTCCGTGGTTAGACGATGCTCACACCATCTTTGGCGCGGTTCAAAGTGAGGCAGACCAAGACGTGGTGAATAGCATTGGCCAAGGCGACAGTATCGTCAGCGTGACCATCGAAGGCGATGCCCAAGCACTGTTGGACAGTGTGGAGCAAGTAGCGGATTGGAACGCAGTACTGGAAGGGTAAGCCCAGCTAGGCAGCCAGTGGAGGGGAAATTGCCATGAGTGAACAGATGTTGTTTGCGGACTTAAAAGTCATCGACATGAGTAGCTGGATTGCAGCGCCGGTAGCCGCCACCATTCTTGCGGATTTTGGTGCCCAGGTAATCAAGGTCGAACCGCCAGAGGCCGGGGACGGCTATCGTAACTTTGCGATGATGCCGTCCTCTCCAACCAGTGATGTGAATTACACCTGGGAAATGGATAACCGCAACAAGCGTTCCATCGCGCTGAATCTGAAAAGCGAGCAGGGCCAAGAGGTGCTGCGAAAAATGGTGGCCGAGAGCGATATTTACATCACCAACACGCCACAACCCATGCGTCGGGCTTGGGGGTTAACCTATGAAGATCTGGCGGCCATCAATCCAAGAGTGATCTACGCTTCATTGACCGCCTATGGCGAGCAAGGGCCTGAACGGGATCGCGAGGGTTTCGACTTGGTGGCCTATTGGGGCCGCTCTGGACTGATGGATTTGGTGCGAGCGCCTGGAGCCAGCCCCGCGCCTGCGCTGCCGGGCATGGGCGATCATCCCACTGCAGTTAGCCTATACGCGTCGATTTTGACCGCGCTGATTGCTCGTCAGCAGACCGGTAAAGGCAGCCATGTTCATACCTCGTTACTCGCCAACGGTATGTGGTCGGCGTCGTGCATTGCCCAAGGTGCTTTTGCTCAAGCGGACTTCACCTTGTACTACCATTTGGCGGATCACCTGTTCACTCGGTTGCTCTACGAAGCGGCTGACGGACGCTGGCTGCAGTTCAGCATGGTGCGCACGGATGCGGAGGTAGACATGCTGTTTACCGTGATTGGACGCCCGGATCTGCTGGCGGACCCAAAGTTCATCGATGCCGAAACTCGCGTACACAACGGTGACGAGCTGACCCAACACATGCGTGAGGCCCTGATC
>JAYOSS010000051.1:8897-13192 GCA_038139355.1 Gammaproteobacteria bacterium | reverse complement strand
CTGGATGACGGCGCTGACCGAGGCGGGGGTTCCTGTCGCCTTGGTGGGTCAGGTTAGTGAGTTACCAACGGATCCCCAAGTTGTGGCAAACAATATGGCCATAACCCCCACTTCAGAAGTGGGTATGCCCGCGGTGATTAAGCATCCAGTAAATATCGATGGGCTGGCTACTCGGGAAGCAGGCCCGGCGCCAGGCCTAGGCCAGCACAGCAAGGAGATTTTGGCTGAACTGGGTTACAGCGAAGCAGACATTGCGGCCATGGTCGATCAAGGCGTTATTTAACCGCGCCATCAGTTAAGGGTAATTCCCACGATGCAGTCTTCGTCACCGGCAGTTCGCGATTTGGTGCTTGTTGGTGGCGGACACGCCCACGTTCAGGTGTTGAAGCACTTTGCCATGAACCCAGTGCCAGGTATTCGCCTAACGCTGGTGTCCGATCAGGATGTGGCGATTTACTCCGGCATGGTGCCCGGCTATTTGGCCGGGCATTACACCCTGGAAGACATTCAAATTCCTCTCGAACCTCTATGCCGCGTCGCCCAGGCGCGCTTCATCAACGCAGAAGTTTGCGGTCTTGATCCAGCCAACAATCGTCTAATTTTGCGTAATCGGCCCGATCTAGGGTTTGATCTGTTGTCCCTGAACTGCGGAGCACAGCCTGATCTTGGCGGTATGCCGGGTGTTCCGGTTAAACCCATTTACGAATTTGTGCGCCAGTGGCCGGGTCTTGCGCGGCGCTTTACTGAACAACCCGGGCAGCATGTGGCCATCGTCGGTGCCGGTGCTGGCGGGGTCGAAATTGCGTTGGCTTGCCGTGCTAGTTTGCCAACACAAACCGCCATTACGCTTGTTGGGCCCACGTTACTGCCCGGACTGAGCCCCAGAGCAGCAAAGCTCTCACGACGGGCGCTGGAACAGCGGCAGATTTCCTATCGGTCAGCTCGGGTGAGCCATGCGGTCAAGAAAGCTGGGCACGACAGGCAAACCAGCCTGGGGGCCACAGAGTCGGGTCAATACACCCTGGCCCTGGACGATCAGGGGGTCTTGGAGGCGGATCAGTTGTTTTGGGTTACCGATGTTCGAGCGGCCCCATGGTTGCAGGCTTCAGGTCTGGATTGCGATGAGCAGGGTTTCCTGCGAGTGGATTCCCAGCTTCGCAGCATCAGCGCAGAGAACATCTTTGCGGCAGGGGATACTGCTCACCTTCAGCATCAACAGCGTGCTAAGGCCGGGGTTTTCTCTGTGCGGGCAGCGCCTGTGCTGGCCCATAACCTGTTTCAGGCCGTACAAGGGCTGCCGCTAGGCCGTCGCAAGTCCCGTTTTCGGCCCCAGCGATCCTTCTTAACCCTGATTGGCAGTGGGTCTAGGGCTCAGCCCTCAGCCATCGCCACCCGAGGAAACTTTGCGCTGTCGGGCAAGGTCTTCTGGACTCTCAAAGACTGGATCGATCGCCGCTTTATGGCGCGTTACGTCCAACTGCCGCAAATGACGCCAGATCAGCCGGTACTACCCCAGGCTCTGGCCAACGAGCTGCCGGATGAGGATATGCGCTGCGGTGGATGCGGTGCCAAGCTAGCGGCGGATCCATTGCGAAGAGTGTTGGCCCGGTTGCCAGCCCAGCATGGCGATCATGTCACCTTGGGCATAGGCGACGATGCGGCGTTGGTGCAACACGGAGATGGCCAGACCTTAATGAGCGTAGATGGCTTTCGCGCCATGATCGATGACCCTTATTTGTTTGGCCGTATTTGCGCCCACCACAGTTTGAACGATCTCTACGCCATGGGGGCTTGTCCGGTGTCAGCACTGGCCCTGGTGACCGTGCCATTAATGTCTGAGCGCATGATGGAAGAAGAGTTGTTTCAGCTGCTCAGTGGCGCGGTGGATGTGCTGACTGCCGCTGGCGCGCCGTTAGTCGGCGGGCATTCCGCAGAGGGTGCGGAGCTAAGTCTGGCGTTAACAGTCACCGGTGTGCCCGGAGCAACAACCCTGCAAAAGTCCGGCGCATCACCTGGTGATCAATTGGTGCTGACCAAACCCTTGGGTACCGGCGTTATTCTGGCAGCCGCTATGCGCGGTATTCACGAACCTGGAGCCCTAAAGGCCTGTGTGGCTAGCATGGACAGCAGCAATCGCAAGAGTACGGAAATTTTGCAGGCCCATGGCGTCAAAGCCCTTACCGATGTCACCGGCTTTGGGCTCATAGGTCATTTGGGGGAAGTGCTAAGAGCCAGCCATTGTGGCGTCAGCTTGGCCCTGAATGCGGTGCCGGCGCTACCCGGAGCCCTCAGTCTGGCGGAGCAGGAGATTCGCAGTTCATTGGCTCAGGCGAATAGCCGTGCTTTAGATGACTATGATTGCTCTTCGGTCACGGATCCGACGCGTTTAGCCCTGTTGACAGATCCACAGACCTCTGGCGGTTTGCTGGCCTGTATCGGTCCAGAGCAGGCTGAAGTTTGCCTGCAGACCCTGAGAGAGGCCGGTGTGGATGCCCGGATCATCGGGCAGATGATGCCGTCGGAGCATTGGCGTATTCATTGACGCGGTCGTTGACTGCCAGGGCGGTTCCAAGGCGAGTCTGCTAGGCGGCCTTAAAAATAGGACGCGATGGCGGGCCGAAAACGATCCATGTCGACAAGAAATGAATCATGACCTTGGATGCTCTCCAAAGCCGTAAACCTAACGTCGGGCACTTTTTCTTCCAGCGCTTCGGCCAGTTCCTGTTGCTGGAATAACGGAAACAGGGAATCCGTGCGCACGCCAATAACCATGGCCGATGTCAGCTTTAGTCCGCTGAAACTGGCAGATAGACTGCCGCCGTGATCCAAACCGTCGAACAAATCCATGGCGCGAGACAGATACAGGTAGCAGTTAGCATCGAAGGCGCCAACGAATCGATCTGCATGGGTTTGCAGGTAGGATTCCACCTCAAAATCGATGCCGAAGGGAGTGTCCTCTTCGGTAAAATCTGGGGCCCGCTCACGCCCAAAGCGCTCCGCCCATTCTTCTCCAGAGCGATAGCTGATCATTCCCAACTTGCGCGCCAAGCGCATGCCGTTTTCAGGTCCGTGTCCCGAGATATCGTAATCACCGTTTTGCCACAGCGGATCTTGCCGGATGATTTCCCGTTGCAGAGATCGCAAGGCAATGGCGTGGGGTAGGGCTCTAGCTGCCGAAGAAATCGACAACAGACGCTGGCAGCGATCCGGATGATTCAGTGCGAAGGAAAGTGCGGTCATGCCCCCCATAGAAGCACCGATGACGGTGTGCAAACGATCAATACCCAGATGATTGAGCACATGGGCGGCGGATGAGGCGATATCTTCCACCGTCAGTACCGGGAAGGTCAGACGATAGGGTTTGCCGGTTTCGGGGTCGATGCTGGCAGGCCCAGTGCTGCCAAAACAACTGCCCAAGGAGTTCACGCAGATGATGTGGTACTTGTCGGTGTCTAGGGGCTTACCAGAGCCAATCATATCCTCCCACCAACCCGCAGAGGGGTCTTGAGGCGACGAGGCTGCGTGGGCGGAGGGGGACAGGCCGGTGAAAATCAGTATGGCATTGTCTTTGGGCGCGTTTAACCTGCCCCAAGTCTCATAGGCAATGGTTGGGGACAGCAAGACACCACGCTTCATGTCAAAGCTTCCCTTGATGGTCAAATATTGTGCTGCTTTCAAGTGTCCCCCCAGACCTAGGCGAGAAACCCTATGAGATTGGTCGCCTAACTTCCAGTTGACATGCGTTCTAAGGATATAACCCTGGGCTTTGCTCTAGTGCCAAGCGCTGGCGTTTATTGAGGATGATCTCCAGTCACCGCAAAGGTTTGAGACACCTGTTCTGCGGTCATGAGAATGTCGTCGATTTGATCCAGCGCCACATCATCAAAAGAGATGCCTAGAAACGCTGTAGTTGACAGTTCGATAAACAACTCCAGCAGTTGTTCTTCCGACGCAACATCGTTCAGATCCACGAAGAGTTTGGTGAAAAAGCCCGCCGCGGCCATTTGATCGGTGCTGTTTAAATGCAGCAGAAGGTCCTCAAATTTGGGGCGTAAGTCGTTCTTAACAGAGTCGATTGCATTCATATGCGTTACCTTGCGGGGGGCGCCGTGAAGAGGCTGTGAAGTCGCCGAAAAATCTGCGCGCTTGACCTCCCTGGGCATCAATCCAAAATGCCGTAAACCATTTGTTTACGCGATACGGGTGCATTGTAGTGAAAATTCTCTTTCGATTGGTTAACGGTGTTGTCGCATTACTTTCGGAAACGCCCCTGCATCGTTTATTCAGTCATCAAG
>JAYOSS010000051.1:0-8887 GCA_038139355.1 Gammaproteobacteria bacterium | reverse complement strand
CAGCGGTAAGCAGTACGCTATTCCCGTGAGCTTTTTGTATGTGGAGGAGGACGACCGACAGATTTTGCATTGCGTGACCGACCGTCAGGGGATTTGGTGGAAGAACTTGCTTCAGGAAGGGTCAATTTTGATCAGCATGAAAGGACGGCGACATCAGGTGACACCGACCGTGGTCACCGAAGACCTGCAAAAACTGGAGCATGCGTTGGCGGCGTTTTGCCGCAACAGTGCCATCAGTGCGTATTTTTCCGGAGTGCAGATGCATGCGGGGCATCCAGATCCAGCGGATCTGGCGTCAGCCGCCGCAAAACACGTGTTAATTCAGCTTTCGCCGGATCCAACCTAACGATCAGCCCGCCATGATGATCTTGCAGGTTCGCACTTCAGCATAGTCGTCACGCCATTGAAGCTGCTCAAGAAACTGCTCACGGGCGTAGGCGCTCAAGTTCTCTAACATGTAGCCCTGAAACGTCTGAGCGAAGATCTCCAGCCCCTCCAAAACCGTCGCCGCTTGGATGCGAATTTCGATATCAAACGGTTCGGTTGGCAACTGATCTTGGTCGAATCCCCACACGTCGTTCATACGATAAGCCACTGGTTCTACGGGCTGCATTCCTAGGGTTTCCAAAGAAACCTGTCCGCCATTTTCGGGTCGAAAGTGCCACGGCTCGTGTTGCATATTGAGTATCCGGTTCCGGTAGCCTCTGATTTCAAACCCTGCTGATGGTATCGGCAAGCAAAGACCGGCATTGGCTCTGTTTCGTCTAATTTTTGTATCGGAAAAGCTTGGACAAATCTCGGACGAAAGCCACGTCCGGAGCCACACGGCATCACAGTAGGAGTGTAAAAGGTAAGCAAGGTGAAAACCATGCAGCAGATGACGCTGGGAGATCAGCAGCAAGACGAAGCCTGGGCTCTAGAGCCAGACCAGACTGGGCCATGGGTACCGAGCACAGAGGCCGGGCTGGATAGGCTAGAGCGGTTTGTACCTAGGGCGGGGCGAGACTACCAGACCCACCGCAATACTGACCGAGGTGCGACTAGGCATGTGAGTGTCTCTCAATTGTCGCCGTATTTGCGCCACCGATTGCTCACGGAACAGCAGGTGCTGGCGCGGGTACTGGAGGATCATAGTGCCAGCGCTGCCTTCAAATTTGTGCAGGAAGTGTTTTGGCGCACCTATTGGAAAGGGTGGCTGGAGCACCGAGCCGGTTTGTGGCCAGAGTACCAACGCCGTCTGCCTCAGGTCCTAGAGCAACTGCGCGCGGATCCGCGCCGGTGGGACGACTACGAAAAGGCGATTGCCGGTCAGACCCTAATACCATTGTTCAATGAATGGTGTCAGGAGCTGGTGCAAACCGGCTACCTGCACAACCACGCGCGGATGTGGTTCGCTTCGATTTGGGTTTTTAGCCTGGGTTTGCCTTGGCAGTTAGGGGCGGATTTTTTTGTGCGTCATTTGCTGGACGGAGACCCAGCCAGTAACACCTTGGGATGGCGCTGGGTCGCTGGCCTGCACACAGTAGGCAAGACATACCTTGCAACCCCGAACAATATTCGCACCTGCGCCCTAGATCGACTGCAGGGCCGCAGTGATCTGGAGCTTGGCCTCAACCGTTTAGCAGCCACCGCCTTCACTGTTCGCGAAGACCTGCCCGCCAAGGCATTGCAACGAACGGAGATTGCCTGGCCGAAGCCAGAAACTCAGGCGCAGCCCGGGTATCGGTGTAACCGGGGGCGAACGGCATTGTTGATGACAGAAGAAGATCTGGATTGGTTCCCAGATCACCCTGTGGATGCGATTGCGGCTCTTAGCCCGTCACCACGCAGTGTTCTGGGGTCCAGCAGTGAGCTGGTGCAACAGTTCGTCCAAGGGGCAACGGTTGACGCGTTGGCTAGCCGTCGCCGTTATGCCGAGTCCAAACCAGAGCTGGCCGGGCAACCCGTGGTTGCGGAAAAGCCGCTGGACGATGAAGCTTTGATGCAGTTTCTGTTGGATCAGCGAATTGATCAGGTTGTGTATGCCTACACTCCCATGGGCCCAACACGGCTGCGAGTAGAAAATTTGCAGCCGCAATTGGCTTCAAAAGGGGTAGAAATGAAGCCAGTGCTGCGGGACTACGACCGCATGATTTGGCCCCATGCCAGCAAGGGTTTTTTTCAGCTGGGCAAGCGGATACCTGAGTTCCTCGCTGCCATGAATCTTGGATCTAACGATTTGTAAGCACCGGTATCGTTGTACAATTGCCGCCAGAACGTTGGCCCCAGTCGCCCATTGTCAGCACCGCAACGCGGTGATTAGCGATAGCGGGTCCATCGCCTAAATCACCTAGGTCAATACAAGGAAACCGCCGTGTCTTTGCAAATTAATCGCCGCCGCATGCTTCAAGGCATGGGCCTTAGTGCCCTGGCCACTCAAGGGTATGCCAAGCATCACGCCGAGATGGCTAAGTTTAGCCACGGAGTTGCCAGCGGCGACCCGTTATCTGATCGAGTAATTTTGTGGACTCGTGTAGTACCTGCGGAATCCGGTACAACGCTGAAGGTTAGCTGGCAGGTCGCTGCAGACTCGGGTTTCACAAAAATCGTTGCCATGGGCAGCAGTGATGCCAAACCGGAGCGTGACTATACGGTCAAGGTGGACGTGGACGGTTTATCCCCGGGAACATCCTATTTCTACCGCTTTACTGCATTGGGTCATCACAGTCCCACCGGGCAGACTAAGACGCTGCCGGATGGGGACGTGGCCGAATTCAAAATGGGGGTGGCTTCCTGTTCAAACTACCCGCAAGGATTTTTTAACGTGTACCGGCATATGGCCGAGACCGATCTGGATGTCGTGCTGCATCTTGGGGACTACATTTACGAGTATCCCGAGGGCGGCTACGCCAACGAATACGCCCTGAAGATGCTCAAGCGCAACGTCCAGCCCACCCACGAAATCCTCACCTTGGCAGACTATCGGACTCGCTACGGCCTGTATCGATCCGACCAAGACCTACAAGCAGTACACCAGCGCCATCCCTTCATTTGTGTTTGGGACGATCATGAATTGACCAACAATACTTGGCGGGCAGGAGCGGAAAACCATAACGAAGGCGAGGGCGATTTCGACGCTCGAATGGAGGCAGCGCGACAAGCCTATGATGAGTGGATGCCGATTCGAACTCACGCCAGCGGCGATCAGGGTCCTATTTATCGGCATTTTTCTATTGGCAAGCTAGCCGATCTGTTAATGCTGGATACCCGATTTATTGGCCGGGATCGAGGCCTTGAGTACGGTAAGGACATGATTTTTCAGTCTGACGATTCAGGTTCTGCTGGCAAGCAACCTGATGTTCAGGCGTTTCGGCGCCAGCGACTGGAAAATCCAGAGCGGCAGCTACTCGGCGCTGACCAAGAACAGTGGCTGTCAGCCAGTCTTGAGGACAGCACGACCCGGGGAGCGGTTTGGCAGATTTTGGGCCAACAGATCCTCATGGGACATGTTGGTATTCCGGCCATTGACGACGAGGCCTTGAAAGCAGCCGGCGTGGCAGAGGACCGCCGACGTTACTTTGAGTTTTTGCAAAGCTTAGGACGAGAGGGCTTACCTTTGAATCTGGACGCTTGGGACGGCTATCCCGTTGCCCGTGAGCGCGTCGCCCACATGCTGTATCAGGTCAAAGCGAATACGGTGGTCTTAGCCGGTGACACCCATAATGCCTGGGCATTCAATCTCAGCGATGCGGCAGGCCACGCCATTGGCGTCGAGATCGGCACCCCTGGAGTGTCCAGCCCCGGCATGGAGAACTACATTCCCATTGCTGCCGAGCAGCTAGCGCAAAAACTCAAAGATGCGAGTCCTGGTTTAGTGGCTGTGGATACCGCTCAGCGGGGCTGGTCTGAGGTGATTCTGACCCCACAAGAGATGCGCAATCGCTGGCACTATGTATCGACGATGCTTGATCGGCGTTTTGAGGTCACCACGTCTTCAGACTTGATTTGTAAGGTCGGGGAGCGAGCGTTTTCCTAGCCGTCAGCGACGAAAAACCGCGGCGCGTTTGCGCTGCGCCGCGGTTATTTTTATCAGTGCTCAATCAGACGAAGGTTACCCACTGATCGAGAGACATGCGCTCTGACACCAGTGAATTCACCGGCGCGTCAGTGTCTTTGTGGCCGATGGCGATGGCGCAAAACACCATCAAGTTGTCAGGGGTTTGCAAAAACGACGTTACCGCCTCTGGCCGAGTGGCCCAAGCTTCTTGGGCGCAGGTATCCAACCCGGCCTCTTGGGCTAGCAACATAAACGTCTGCAGGAACATACCCAGATCCGACCACTGGGGTGGGCCCATGGTTTTATCGATCAGGCAAAAAATCGCTGCAGGCGCATCAAAAAACCGATAGTTGCGCATCAAGTGCTTGAGCCTACCGGATCGATCGTCACGGGGAATGCCCAGAAGGGCGTACATATCTTCCCCCACCTTAAAGCGGCTATCCCGATAGGGTGAGGGAAGATTTTGCGGATAGATCTCATAAGCCGGCTGCTCTCTAGGATCCCGTTGCTCTAAATGCTGCATAAAGTCCTGCATGCGCGAACCATTGATGACATGAACTTGCCATGGCTGCACGTTACCGCCGGAAGGTGCACGGGCGGATTTTTCTAGCAGTTCTCGTAGGGTGTCATCGCTGACAGGGGTGTCCAAAAATGCTCGGATCGAGCGTCGTGATGCGACGGCTTCACTTACGTTCATAGGGAATTCCAATTACAAGGCGGGCAGCGGGCACCGCTTCCTCGATGCCCTGACTGCCTGTACTTATTTAAAAGTTTCGGCGTAAGCCTCTTCGTTAAAACCCACCAGAATGTGTTTGCCAACAATGGCCAACGGTGCTCGTAGGTTTCCCGTGTTGCCCAGCATGGCGTCCAGGGCTTCCTCAGAAGCTTTGGCGCCGCCGGCAAACTCGGTGACTTTTTTGCCTTTTGAAACCACCATGGTTTTGGCCTTAGACAACAATTGCGCCGCGTCTTCGCGCTGCAGCTTGCGACTGGCAGGGATGGTTTCGGTTATTTCGATCTGACTTGCTTCCAAAAACTTGGATGCTCGGATACAGCTGGTTCATCCTCCTCGGAAGTAATACCAGTCGACTTTTTTGCTCATGTTGAGGTCCTGATGAGTAATGGAGAGCCAAGAGTATCGAAAAATATTAGGTGCTGACAGCAGGGCGCTAGAAGCCTTGGCATCAGTGGTTGCTAGTTGCTCAGGATGGGATCGGCTATTCTGTTGCCAAAGCAAGAAGGGAGAGAGCAATGGCACCAGTACCTAGAGGCGGCACGGTAGCCGTCACCGGCAGCGCTGGTTTTATCGGCGGGTGGGTCGTTAAAGGGCTACTTGATCGAGGCTATCGAGTCAGGGCCTGTGTACGCGACGTCAACGACACCAACAAGACGGACTTTTTGCGCCAAATGTCTGGGTATGCTTCTGGCAGGCTCACGCTTCATGGGGCCAATCTGGACGAACCCGGCTGCTTCGATGAGATATTTAAAGGCTGCCAAGGGGTGTGCCACGTTTCTCATGTTAGCGATTACGAAGATCAAGATTACATCCGTGGTGTATGTCAGCACGTGATCAACAGCATTAACGAATCCGGTAGCGTTAATCGGGTCATCGTTACGTCGAGCATCGCCGCTATCATTTCTGAAGCGGATTTGCAGGAGCTGGTGCGACGACCAGTGTTCTACGAGGACCGTTACCCGGACGAAGAGAATCCAAAACGCACGCCGCAGCGGGGCCAGGGTTATTCCATGGGCAAGGTGGAACTGGAACGTATGTTCACCGATGCCGCAGAAGCGCACGGCGGCTGGGATTGTATTCGCGTATGTCCCGCGGATAACGTTGGACCCATATTGTCCGCCCATCAAAAAGACATGGGCCCCTGGCAGCACAATATTGAAATGATGCTGCTGGGTAAGTACTACCAAAACGGTGCCTATCGCCCTTGGATGACGGTGGATGTGCGTGATGACGCCCAGTGTCATATTCGGCTGCTAGAAAACGTCAACGTGAAAAATGGCGAACGCTATATCGCTTGGTCCACAGACACTCGAAACGTGGAGGACATCTGCGCATCCATTGATCGATTGTTGCCTGAGCTAGGCCATGACACACCAGCCGTGACCGATAATTTCCTCGAGCGCATTCAGGCCAGAGAAGCAGAAATGCGAGCCATTTGGGCTCAGTGCGAGCTGCGCAATGACCGTATACGAGAAGTGACGGGTATCTCCTTTCGCCCATTAGATGATTCCATTCGCGATTGCGTGGAATCCCTGCTGTCCGTCGCTGGGGTCAAACCCGTGCGGCGAGCAGGGTTTGAGCCAACGTCATGAACCTTGACAATCCAGTGTCCTAGTCATGAAAAAAACCGGGCCAGAAACCTACGGCTGGAGCTTCACGGGCACCAAGCGGCCTGATTTTACTATCACTCCGGCAGCGGGCCAGGAGTCGGTATGGGATTATCCTAGGCCGCCGGTCGTGGTTGATGATGCCCGGCTGGTGGAAGTTTTCGCCGATGACGGTAGCTTAATCGCTCGTACCAACCGCTCGCGGCGAGTCTTGGAAACCGCTAGCCCGCCGACCTTTTATGTGCCCCCCGAAGCCCTGCAGATCCAGCTGGAGGGTGTAGATGGATCTTCGTTTTGCGAGTGGAAAGGCCAAGCAGAGTATTTTGCCTATGAGGGGGCGCGGCTGGCTTGGCGCTATCCACGTCCATCCCAGGCGTTTGCTGGCATAGCTGGCTGGTACTCTTTTTATCCGGCCCTGTGCCGATGCGTGGTTGCCGGTCAGAGCGTGCGTCCACAGCAGGGCGGTTTCTATGGCGGTTGGGTGACGGACGAAATTGTCGGACCCTATAAGGGTGAAGCTGGAAGCTCTGGCTGGTAGCGGCAATTCATTGCCGGTTTCATAGACCCGGCCAGCACCAATCGGTTAACATTTGCACTTCTCAAGCGCGTTGTTCCTATGAGTCTTCCAATCGTCACAAATCCAACAGTCACCATGCCTAAGCAGGCACCCGCAGAGCTGGGCGCGGCGAAGAGCCTGCGTGGTCGCGGCACCTATGAAGGTTTGGCCCAAACCCAACGCCAGGCCCAAGCCAAAGCCAAAGCCCAGACCAAAGCCCAGGATGAGATACAGCGCGGACAGACCGGC
This sequence comes from Gammaproteobacteria bacterium, assembly GCA_038139355.1. Lineage (GTDB taxonomy): Bacteria > Pseudomonadota > Gammaproteobacteria > Pseudomonadales > Azotimanducaceae > UBA4421. The sequence goes on along the minus strand of JAYOSS010000051.1, from coordinate 1,703 downwards.
CGAGAACTGCGAGAGACCTTGGCCGCCCGTCAGCCGGAAAAGAAGAACGTATCTGCTAGAGCCAGTGGGCTGATCGCTCAAGCCGGATTGCCCGGAGGCATCAACAAAACCCTGCAACAACCTACGGTGGATATCTTGGCGGTACGAATGCAGCGCCAAGCGTTCATGTTTCGACAGGCAGTCTGAACACAGCAAGTGACAGCCCCTTTGCCTTGGTTACGCCACATCTACAGTTGCGGCCAGCGTCACCTCCATCAACGACTGTACCGTTGGTAATCCCCAGCTTGACCTTGGGTGCTAGCCCACAGTGATGGAACCCTAATCCCCAAAGCCCGATGAATACGCCGGGTAATCTCATACTCGGAGAGTCGGCTACGGCTCCAATCCGGGTTTAAGAGCATTGACCCCTATGTCCCGCTCTCACACACTGATCCCCGAGGGGGAGCTATGACTGCAAAACCAAACGTACTCTTTATCGTCACGGATCAGCATCGAGCAGATCACGTGGGCTTTATGGGTAATCCCACGGTTCGCACACCAAATCTCGATGCGTTGGCGTCTTCAGGCTGCGTCTTTGAAAACGCCTGGGTCGCCAATCCTGTTTGCATGCCCAATCGGGCCAGCATTCTGACTGGTCGCATGCCTACCGCTCATGGCGTGATTTTTAACGATCGATCACTGGACTGGTACGCCAATACCTTTGTCCGGCAATTGCGAACCGGAGGCTATCGAACGGCGCTGCTGGGTAAGTCGCATTTGCAGCACGGCATGAGCCGCAATGCAGTCGTGGAGCACCGTGGGCAAGGGGCTTGGCTGGAGAGCATGCCTTCGGGCTGGGATGAATTTGAACATTACGAGCGCTATGTGGATGGTTCGCCCGAAGATCCGGATGACTTTTACGGATTTGAAAAAATTGCGCTGTCCATTGACCACGGCGCTCGGGTGACCGGACATCATCTGCAATGGGCGCTTGCTCAGGGGGCGGACAAAGACCAGCTGCTAACACCCCATGACTCTCGTGCTCCTGGCAATAAGCGCAGCGAGGAGTGGTGGCAGGTTTACGAGGCGCCCTATGAAGAGCGTTTTCATTCCACTCGATACGTCACTGAACAGACAATGGCTTTTGTTGAGCAGGCCCAAGCAGACGGCAAACCCTGGATGGCTATGTGTTCCTATCCGGATCCTCATCATCCCATGAGTCCTCCTGCGCCTTGGTTTGAGCGCCATAAGCCCGAGGATATAGCGCTACCGGAAAGCCGTGATGACACCCTTGAGCACGCGCCAGCTCATCTGCGACATGTTAAGAGCGTTCATCCGGCGGACCAGCGGGACTGGACAACCCCCTGTGGCTATGGAAACGATGTGCTACTCGCGCAGGCCATCGCCGCAACCTACGGCATGATCGAGATGATCGACGAGGGCGTGGGCCAGCTTTTACAGCAGCTTGACGATCTCGGAGTGCGAGACAACACCATCGTGATCTTTACCAGTGACCACGGTGACATGATGGGTGACCACGGGTTGTTCCTGAAGGGATTCATGCACTACCGGGGGACGCTGCAAGTACCCATGGTCATCAGCGCACCACAAGCCCCAGCCCATCGGACTCAGGGTTTAGCCTCCAGCTTGGACTTGGCTCCCACGGTGATGGCGTTGTGTGGGTTGCCGCAATACGACGGTATTCAAGGTCATAGCCTAGAACC
>JAYOSS010000050.1:9167-15086 GCA_038139355.1 Gammaproteobacteria bacterium | reverse complement strand
GCGCTGAAATGTTCGTGCTCTCCGGCCATGCGGAACAAGTGGCGTTTGTCGTAGTGATGCACCTGACCGTCCGGCTGCGCCCAAATGAGCCGGTTAAAGAAGCCCCCGTCTTGAATAATCACGCTGCCAACAACGGCTGCGTTTAACGCCTCAGCCTGTCGCCGCATCCAGTCCACCGTGGGACCGGACATGGTTTCGGCCTGGCCTTGGGAATCCATGGTAAACCCCGTGGTGAACATTTCTGGCAACACGTACACGTCGGCTGGAGGCTGATTGGCATCGCGGTTCAGCAACGATTCAAAGTGATCTCGATTCGCCGCGGCATCGTGCCAATGGGTAGGGCTTTGAATCAATCCCAGGGTTAAAGACGACATAGTATTTCTGCTGCCTGTCTGAGGGTGTCATCGTCTTTGGCAAAACAAAAGCGCAAAGCCAAGTAATCGCAATCTTGAGGATTTTGATAAAAGACGCTGATGGGGATAGAGGCTAAGCCCTGTTCTTGAGTCCAGCGCCGGGCCAGCAAATCATCCGGCTCTGAGGTGATGTCTGCATAGCCTAGGAGCTGAAAATAGGTTCCCTGGCTCGGACGCACCTGAAACCGGGACTCACTGAGCAGATCGCAGAACAGATCGCGCTTGCGCTGATAAAACTCCGGCAACTGACGATGATGCTCTGGATGCTGCTGCAAGAAATCCGCAAGGCCTAACTGTACGGGTGTGTTCACCGTAAACGTCACGTATTGATGAATGCGCCTGAATTCTGCCGTGAGTTGCGCTGGCGCCACGCAGTAGCCCACCTTCCATCCGGTGACGTGATAGGTTTTGCCGAAAGATGAAACCACGAAGCTGCGGGCATAGAGGTCCGCGAACACACACAGACTCAGGTGCTTAGCCGCGTCAAATACCATATGTTCGTAGACCTCATCGCCGAGCAGATAGAAGTCATGCTTGGCACACAGCTCAGACAAGGCCTTAATGTCGTCGGCGTGCATGACCATGCCGGTAGGATTGTGCGGACTGTTCAGAATCAGCAGGCGAGTTCGCGGGGTAATCGCCTCACTCAGTCGGCCCCAATCGATGGCATAACTGGGCGCGCTTAAGGGTACGTGCACGGGCACCCCGCCCTGCAAGCGGATCACCGGATCGTAGCTGTCATAAGCCGGATCCAACACGATCACCTCATCGCCAGGATGCACCACCGCACAGATCGCGCAAAACAACGCCTCCGTCGCGCCCGCGGTCACCGTTATTTCAGTCTCTGGATCGCAATTCAGCCCGTAAAGATCCTGCACTTTTGCCGCAATAGCCTGACGCAGGGTTTCTACCCCAGCCATGGGCGGATATTGATTGCGGCGGTTGCGCATGTGGTAATCCACCCTATCCAGCAGCGCTGGCGGGCCATCAAAATCCGGAAAGCCCTGGGACAAATTCAGGGCATTTTCCTTCGCCGCTAGAGCACTCATCACGGTAAAGATCGTGGTGCCCACGTCTGGCAATTTGCTGGTTGGAGTCTGGGGTAGGCCCATGTGTCGCCACGCCGAATAACGAAGCCACGACCATACGCATAGACCCGGATTCAGGCAAACTCACACAAAAGAAGCCCATTAACTTTGTCCAAGCCCCCCAGCATTGGTAGTATGCGCGCTCTTTCGCCACACCACTTTCACAGATCGCACCGGATAATCGGCGCTTTAGCCACCCATGGAGAACGAAATGACGGACTACAAAGTAGCGGATATCAACCTGGCTGACTTTGGACGCAAGGAAATCACGCTGGCCGAGTCCGAAATGCCAGCGCTGATGGCGCTGCGACGACGCTACGCCAAAGAGCAACCTCTCGCCGGTGCCAAGATCATTGGCTGCATCCATATGACCATTCAAACCGCCGTGCTGATTGAAACCCTGGTAGAGCTTGGGGCTGAAGTGCGCTGGTCGTCATGCAACATCTTTTCTACCCAGGATCACGCTGCGGCGGCCATGGCAGCCACAGGCATTCCGGTTTTTGCCTGGAAGGGGGAAACCGAAGAAGAGTACGAGTGGTGCATTGAGCAAACCATCCTCCATAACGGCGAGCCTTGGGACGCCAACATGCTGCTGGACGATGGGGGTGATCTCACCTTGATCATTCACGAAAATTATCCGCAGATGCTGGACAGCATTCATGGCATCAGCGAAGAAACCACCACTGGCGTACACCGACTTTACGAAATGATGCGTGACGGCCAGCTGCGGGTCCCTGCCATCAACGTCAACGATTCCGTCACCAAATCCAAAAATGATAACAAGTACGGTTGTCGGCACAGTCTTAACGATGCCATCAAGCGTGCCACGGATATGTTAATGGCAGGTAAGCGAGCGCTGGTCATCGGCTATGGCGACGTGGGCAAGGGCTCCGCGCAAAGTTTGCGCCAAGAAGGCATGATCGTTCGGGTCACGGAAGTAGACCCCATTTGCGCCATGCAGGCGTGCATGGACGGCTATGAGGTGGTATCCCCCTACAATGGCGGCATCAACACCGGCGAGATTGCGGACATCGACACCCGCTTACTGCAAGACACAGACATTTTGGTTACCTGCACCGGTAACGCCAATGTTTGCGACTCTGCCATTCTCAGCAGCCTGAAAAAGGGTGCCGTGGTCTGCAACATCGGTCACTTTGACAACGAAATCGACACGGCGTTTATGCGCGAAAACTGGCGCTGGGAACAGGTCAAAGATCAGGTCCACATGATTTACCGCTCGGATGAGCCCGGCGACTATTTGATTCTGCTTTCCGAAGGCCGTTTGGTAAATTTGGGCAATGCCATGGGTCACCCTTCCCGCATCATGGATGGTTCCTTCGCAAACCAAGTGTTGGCGCAAATGTATTTGTTTGAGCAGGCCTGGGCCGACCAAGACGTCAACCAGCGCCAGCCGGTCAGCGTTGAGGTTCTGCCCAAGAAGCTGGACGAAGAGGTTGCTGAACTGATGGTGGAGGGTTTTGGCGGCGTCATGACGCGTTTGACCAAGACCCAGGCGGACTATATTGGCGTTGCGGAGCAAGGCCCCTACAAAGTCGAGTCTTACAAATACTAAACCACCGACCACACAGCTAACGCCCCTATGCAGCCACTGAACAAAATCATCCAAACCTTGGATTTGGAGGAGATCGAGCTCAACCATTACCTCGCAACCAGCCCCAACGAGGGCTGGCAGCGAGTTTATGGAGGTCAGGTCATTGGCCAGGCGTTAGTGGCCGCTTCGCGCACGGTTTCTGCTGATCGCAGTGCCCATAGCCTACACGGCTATTTTCTGCGGGCTGGGGATACGGATATTCCCATTTTGTACAAAGTGGATCGCATTCGAGACGGTAAAAGCTTCACCACCCGGCGCGTGGTTGCCATTCAGCGTGGCCAGGCCATCTTCACCATGTCGATTTCGTTCCAGGTCCAAGAGGAAGGACTGAGTCACCAGTTCGAGATGCCCGACGCACCCGCTCCAGAATCCTTGCCCACAGAGGACGAGTTGCGGCAACAGCAGGCCAAAAACTGGCCCATTGAATTCCAAGACAGCTTTTCCGGTTCTTCGGCGATTCAAGTACGACCCATCGACCCAGTGGATTTGCTTCATCCCCAGCCGGCGGAACCGACTCAGCGATGCTGGATGCGCTGCGGAGAACAACTGCCCGACGATCCACGTATCCACCAATGCGTGCTGGCCTATTTATCGGATTGGTCGCTATTGGATACAGCCACGCGCCCCCACGCCGTGAGCTTCATGCAGGACAACGTACAAGTGGCCAGTCTGGATCATGCCATGTGGTTTCATCGCCCGTTTCGGGCAGACGATTGGCTGCTTTACGACCAAGACAGCCCAAGCGCCAGCGGGGCTCGGGGCTTTAATCGGGGGTTGATTTACGACCGATCCGGCACCCTGGTGGCGTCTACTACCCAGGAAGGTCTGGTGCGCATTCACCCGACCTAGGCCGTTGGTTCCTTATGACTCAGGGAACGCTAACTGACGCCAGAAGCTTCGATAATCATAATCCGTGTCCAAGGCCAGATTCAGACGATTGTAGGACGCAAAGTCGCTGACAATGTGAGTGACTTGCACGATACCTAAATCCGACAGGCCGACGTCTCGCAACGATTGCACATCGGCATCGGTGACCGCTGCCGCATCGTTGTTTACCTTCAGAGCATAATCCAACAACGTCCGCAGGCGACGGTCCGCTACGGCATCGACTCCCTGACTCACCAAGGCACTCACCGTCTCTTCAGGGCTGTTTAGCCCGTGATTGAGAATGGTGCAAAACGCCGCGGTGCAATAAGGACAGCCATTGGCTTGAGATACCAAGATACCAATGTGCTGAATCTCTTCCATGGAAAGCTCGCCTTCTTCCCACAACACCTTGGTCGCTCCAAGCTTGGCGGTGAAAAAGGCAGGAAAGTTGAGCTCGACATAAAAATGGTTGGGCACACTGCCTTCCATCTGGGTAACCCATTCAAAGATGCCCGCCACGGCGGGATCTTCAACACGATCCGGTTTTGCGATGTTAACTCGGGCCATAATCTGCTCCTGAAGCGAGGGCACCCTACTATAGAGCAAAGTGTCTTGGGCAGTGGTTGGGCAGTGGCTGGGCTAGGCGCCCAGCCAAACTAGCTCAACTAGAAATCCCGACGAAGCTCCAAGCGCACTTCACGACCGCGGTCGAAAAGACCCTCGAAGGATTGGAACGCCGTGCCGTAGACACCGCTGATCAGATACTCCTCGTCGCTCAAGTTAGTACCACTCAAAGTGACGGTCCAAGCCTCGTCTGCACTCAACCAGCGCACGCTGGCATCCAGCAGGTCTGTGGCATCGGTTTCCAACAGCGCTGTGTTGTAGGCGTCGTTGAAGGTTTCTGAGCGATAGCTCCAATCACCACGCAGGATCAAGGTGCCGTTCGCTCCCAACGGCAACTCCTTGGAAACACCCAAGCTGGCAGAGGTGTCCGGTACACGCTCAAAGTCGTTGTTGGGACCAATCAAGGTAATGCCGGTATCGATTTGATCGTAACCTGCATCCAGCAATGACAGGCTGGATTCAATCAGCCAGCCATTGCCTGGAGAAGCCAGTATTTCCAGCTCAAACCCGTCAATGGAGGCTTCACCGATATTCTGGGTCACCGGCGCAACGCTGTTGAACACCTGGACCTGCAAGTCCTGATAATCCGTTGTGAACAGAGCGCCGTTAACCCGCAGCTGGCCATCTAGGAATGTGCCTTTGAAGCCCAGCTCCACCACTTCGACGAATTCCGGATCATAGGTGGGAATCAGTTCCAGATCTGGCGTACCAGCTGGCGCGGTAAACGGTGCGACAATGGGCGGGAACACCCGTTGGGTAAAGCCGCCAGACTTAAAGCCTTCGGAGTAGCTTAGGTAGACCATCAAGTCGTCATTAACGTCGTAGGACAGGTTCACCATGGGCGTGAACTCGGAAATGTCGATGTCTTTTTCCAGCAGCGGCAAGATGCGGCTACCCGCCTGTAAGAACGGCGCATCCAAGGCGGCTAGGGGGTTATCCGCAGGCACCAGCTGGCTAAAGCCCGCGTAGTAGTTCTCGTAAATAACCTGATCCGGCGTAAAGGATTTCTCCTCATCGGTGTATCGACCGCCCAGGGTCAAATGCAGCTCATCGGTCAGATCGTAGGTCGCCTGGGCAAACACCGCCCACGCTTCATTATCGAAGGCGCCGCCAGAGCGGAAATTCGACACGGTGAAATCCAGGGTGTTTTCGTTGCTGCCGTCTTCGTTGAAATAGTACAGACCGGCAATCCAAGCCAATCGGTCAGCGGTACCTAACAGCTGCAGTTCCTGGGAAAACTGATCCTGATCCAAGTCATCATGGAACTGAGAAATGCGATGAGGCGAGTGATCCCCGTCACGAGCGAAAACCGACT
>JAYOSS010000050.1:8196-9157 GCA_038139355.1 Gammaproteobacteria bacterium | reverse complement strand
ACTGCGATGGGCAGTAATCGACTTCAGGGTCAGGGTCTCGGACAGCTCGTAGGTAAAGGTCGCTGAGAAGCCCAGCAGATCGGTTTCAGAAAACGCTGGGGCCGTGCCTTCATTGGTGCCATCGGCACCGATGTAGCGACTGTCATAACAGTTAGCGGAGCCAGGATTAGAGGTTACGCCCTGACCTGCGGCATCGGTTGCAGCGCATGGCTGTCCAGGCCCAAGGGCAGCGGTGGTCACGTTATGAACAAAGGCCATGGGTGGAGGTGGTGCAACAACCACGCCATCCAACTGGCTAAGGTCAGTAAAATCGATACCGATCAACTGCATGGCAGGGCCATTTTCTCGGTCCCGAGTCATATCCACGCTGATCTGGCCAGAAAGCGCGTCTGTAGGCTGCCAATTCACCGCCAGTCGCGCGGTAAACGTATCGTCGTCACCCAAGTCGATACCGTCGGTGCGATCCACATAACCATCTTGGTTGAAAGAAGCCACGCTCAGTCTCGCTGCTGAAGTGTCACTGAGAGTGCCTTCCACGCTACCCATCAGATGCAGCAAATTCTCGGACCCAACACTGGCAGACACGTTGCCCGTGACGTCGCCGCCAATCTCAGGCTGGCGGGTCACAATCGAAATGGCGCCGCCAATGGTGTTGCGGCCAAACAAGGTACCTTGGGGGCCTCTGAGCACTTCAACCCGCTCAATATCTACGATATCCAAGATCGCGCCCACAGAGCGTGCGACATAGACACCGTCAACGTACAAACCCACGCCGGGTTCCGTGGTCGGCAAAAACTCTTTTTGTCCAACACCGCGCAGATAAATTGCCGCGGAATTCGATGCGCCGCCAAAGCTTGGGTTATTTTCCAAGGTTAGGCTGGGGGCAAACTTGGCGAGCTGATCCAGCTTGGTGACCCCGCGATAGTCCAGGGAGTCGCCGGTATAGGCCGAGATAGCGATG
>JAYOSS010000050.1:0-8186 GCA_038139355.1 Gammaproteobacteria bacterium | reverse complement strand
CTACCGCCCCGATCGTCATCGCACCCGTGGCAAAGGCCAAGGTGTACCATCGCTTTAACATTACGTCTCTCCTCGTCTTAAAGCTGTAACTTTTGTTTTGAGTAATCTGCACAACGGCTCAGCCGTTGATGACTGGCACCGACTCCATGGCTTTGGCGATGACCTCATCAGACAAGTCAGCGTCCACCATCTCTCCATTGAGGTATTTATCGTAGGAAGCCAAGTCCAAGTGACCGTGTCCGCACAGCGCAGTCAAAATCACTTTTTCTTCGCCAGATTCTTTGCACGCCAGTGCCTCTCGAACCGCCGCCGCAATGGCGTGAGTAGGCTCTGGAGCCGGCACGATGCCTTCGGTACGGGCAAAATCCAGGGCGCCTGAGAAGCACTCTTTTTGTGGAATCGAGATGGCTTCTACCAGGCCCAGCTCGTAGACATGGGACACCAGTGGCGCCATGCCGTGATAGCGCAAGCCTCCGGCATGAATCGGTTCAGGGATGAATCCGTGACCCAAGGTGTGCATCTTCATCAGTGGCGTCATACCAGCGGTATCGCCAAAATCGTAACGATATTCACCCTTAGTCAGGGTCGGACAAGCCGCAGGCTCAACGCAGCGAATGGTTGGATTCATGCGGCCCGCCAGTTTTTCGCGCAAAAACGGAAACGCCAGACCGCCAAAATTCGAGCCGCCGCCGGTGCAACCCACCAACACATCAGGGACAGCGTCTACCTTCGCCAGCTGTAGCAGGGCTTCTTCGCCGATGATGGTTTGATGCAGCAAAACGTGGTTCAACACGCTACCCAGGGCATAGCGTACCTGTGGGTCCTCAACTGCTTGGCTTACGGCTTCAGAAATCGCAATGCCTAAAGACCCAGGATGATCTGGATCTTGAGCTAAAAGGCTGCGGCCGAACTCAGTAACCGTGGAGGGGCTGGGATGCACCTTGCCACCCCACACCTCCATCATGGTACGACGATAGGGTTTTGCCAGATACGACGCAGCGACCTGCCATACCTCACATTCCAGCCCAAACTGGGCACAGGCAAAGGCCAAAGAGCTACCCCACTGCCCTGCACCGGTTTCGGTGGTGAGTTTGCGCACCCCTTCTTGAGCGTTGTACCAAACTTGCGGCACCGCCGTATTAGGCTTATGGGAACCGGCCGGGCTTACGCCTTCGTACTTGTAGTAGATCTTCGCCGGCGTATCCAACATTTGTTCCAAGCGGCGAGCTCGAAACAGCGGACTTGGCCGCCACAGGCGATACACGTCCAGCACCTCACCGGGGATATCAATGTATCGTTCCGCGGACATTTCTTGCTCAATCAGCGCTTTCGGGAAAAGCGGCGCAAAATCGTCGGCGGTAGCCGGTTGATGGGTGCCGGGGTGCAAAGCCGGAGGCGGCGGTTCTGGCAGATCGGCAACGATGTTGTACCACTGGGTGGGCATCTCGCTTTCGTCCAGGAGGATTTTATAGTTGTCGCGCATGACAGCTCTTTCCTTACTTACTGGTGTGATGATGGCAATCTTTACCGGGGTGAACCGGCCGCCGATGGGTTTAACCCAATTATTTCACTGTCGACGGCGGCTGAATTTGATGGGCAGCAATAATAGGGATTTGCCATGGCAAAGGAAAGTTAGCCTGACCCAGAAATTGCCTCCCAAAAGAGGCCCCTTCCCAGCACATCTTTCCCAGCACATTGGGGGTTGGTTATCTGCACTTGGGTCGCGTAGGCATCCCGTTTACTCACAAAGCCGCCACTTATATCCAGCACTTTGTTGATGCTTGGGGAAAATCCACGGTATAACGATACTGGTTACGATCCAGCCGTCAGCGGCGCGGCAACATATCGGGAGGTTTAGATGACCATCAACAAGACAACGTGGCGCGCGTCTACTGGACGAGCCCTAGGAGCAAGCTTGGTGCTCGTCGGCGCTTTGGGACTGACATCCTGTGGCAAAGATGGCGTCTCTGTCTCGGACGTGGTGCCTCGATTCAGCGCACCGCCCCTATCCATAGCACCGGAAACTTTGTCCAGCCAGCCTGGTGACCGCAACGCCCTGCGCAACGCGTATTTTGGCGACCTGCATGTACATACCGACTATTCCTTCGATGCCTATGCTTTTGGCACCGTGGCAACTCCATACGATGCCTATCGCTTCGCCAAAGGCGAGGCGATCAAGCACGCCGCGGGCTTCGATGTGCAGCTGCAGCAGCCGCTGGATTTTTACGCCGTTACCGATCACGCCATGTTTTTAGGTGCAGTCAAGGCAGCAGCGGACACGACGACCCGATTCAGTCAGGAGCCCCACGTCAAAGATCTGCACAATCTCAATGCGCCATCAAACCAGAACACAGAAAGTCTGACCCAGCGGGTCACCGCCTTCACCGGCTTTCTGCCAGAAACGCTGCGGCGCATTGTCACCGGCGAAACCGACCAAGCCATGCTTGACGACATAGCGAAAAATGCCTGGGCAGATTCCATTGCCGCCGCCAATCAACATTACGAACCCGGACGCTTCACCACTTTTGCCGCCTATGAATACACCACGTCAACCGACGAACGTGGCAACCTGCATCGCAACGTGATCTTCCGGGATACCGACAAACTTCCGGTGATGCCGTTTTCCCGCTTCCACAGCCAAAACCCCGAAGGACTTTGGGATTGGATGGATGCACTGCGTACCCAAGGCATCGAAGCTCTGTCCATTCCCCACAACTCCAACGGCTCCAATGGCGCTATGTTCATGATGGTGGATTGGAATGGCGACCCCATCGACCAAGCGTATGCGGATCAGCGCCTGCGCAACGAACCCTTGGTTGAGCTGACTCAGATCAAGGGCACGTCAGAAACCCATCCCTTGCTATCCCCGGACGATGAATGGGCAAATTTCGAGATCATGCCCTATCGAATCGCCACCACGCTCTACAGCGAGCCGAAAGGTTCCTACGCTCGGGAAGCGCTGCTCAACGGTTTAACTCTGGAAGATCGCGGCATATCCAATGCCTACCAATTTGGTTTTATCGCCGCGTCAGACACCCACAACGCGGCCTCGTCGTTGGATGAAGAAACCTACTTTTCCAAAGCAGGTCTACTGGATAGCACCCCGGCCCTGCGAGGCTCGGATCCGCTTTCAGCGGGAGACGCTGAGCTCATCGAAGCTGCGGGGCGGGTGGCCGTCAAAGAAGTGGGTGGCAAACGCTATGCGTCTGGCGCTTATGAGACCTGGGGCGCTTCAGGCTTGACCGGTGTTTGGGCCGAGGAAAATACGCGAGCATCCATCTACAGCGCTTTCCGCAGAAAAGAAACCTTCGCCACCTCAGGACCGCGCATGAAAGTTCGTCTGTTTGCCGGCTATGACTTTGGCGACAATGCCCTATCCGACTCCCAAGATCTGGGTAAGGCATACGCCCAAGGCGTACCGATGGGCGCCGAGCTGCACGCAAGCGGCGAACAAGCCCCTCAACTGCTGGCCTGGGCTACCCAAGACCCCAATTCCGCGCCCCTGCAGCGCCTGCAAATCATCAAAGGATGGACTGAAAACGGCGTCCATAACGAGCAGGTTTACGACGTCGCCTGTGCTGACGGAGGAACCGTCGATACAGTCACCCACCGGTGTCCCGACAATGGTGCCACGGTAGATTTATCAAACTGCGCTATCAGCCAGAATCTTGGCGCGGCCGAATTAAAGGCCCAGTGGTCGGATCCCCAGTTCAACTCCGAACATCGGGCTTTTTATTACGTCCGCGCTTTGGAAAATCCAACCTGCCGCTGGTCTACCTGGGACGCCTTGCGCTTGGGCGTCGCACCTCGTGAAGATTTGCAGGCCACCATACAAGAGCGGGTCTGGTCATCGCCTATTTGGTATGTGCCCCAAGGGGGCTAAGACCTGATTCGCCAGAACCATCAGACGCGAAGGCCCTGCTGGCGACGACTATCCGCCGCGTCGCCCATTGCGGGGATCGTCGTAGGTGTCACTTGGCGGCGGTTCTGGATTATCGCTGCGGGCTCGTTCACTCAGCCTGACTTCCACTCCCTGGGACTTGGCTGACGCTTGCCCACGGGCTGAAGACTCTCTGGACCCAGCGGCTTCGCCTCGACCCGCAGATTCCACGCGTTGGTTTGTTGGTGCTTGGCTGGTGCCGCCGATACCGTAATTGATTCCTTCAGCCATTCTGCGCTCCTTGCTGTTCCCCTTGGGTGCAACCCAAGCGAGCCCCATGTTAACCATAAATATACTGAAGCTGGACAGCAAACGAGCAAAAAACCCAGCAAAAAACGCACGGTAAATGCATCAAGACGCGTGATGTTGGCGACAATTCAGCGCGACGAAAATCGACGCTCGGAGCAACATTAGTATATTTCTTTATTGGAATATATTTCTTTTGATTTATTCCTTTTACCCAGAGCAAGCGATTAGGTTTACTGCGCGCCATCGCACCACAGGTGCTCATCATCGTTAGGAAAAACCATGCAACAGCCAGCCACTCAAAAGATCCTTCCGGAGCAATTTCGGGTCGAGATTCCTGAGATTAAGAAGAGCCTGCCTCTGCGTAAAATCGATGAAGAATTATCCGAATTCGAAAGAGCCCGGCAAGCCAGCAAAACTTGGTCTATGGGTCAGGACTAACTAGCCTTCTCGACGCGACTCCACTCTCTCCGGGGTCGCGTCCAGCAGGTGCGGTGCCGACTGCCATCGGCACCCAACCTCGGGTTCTAGGCAAGAACCACCCCTCTCCGATTGCTTGCGATCCCACTGCATTGTCAGCGGGGTCGCCTTTTTTTGCGCAACCCAATCCTTTTGCGACTCAGGCGCTACTGGGCTGCTCCTGTGCCTCCTTTGCTCTAGACTCCGCGCAGTGGAAGCGCCTACTATTCATGGATAGAGCGCAGCCGTAGCCAACAAAATTACATCTCGATAGCGGTTTTGAAGGCAGGCCGGGCGGCGATCCGTTCTACATAGGCCTTTAGATGAGGCATGTCGTCGCTAACACAACCTAGGCGGTTACTCATAAAACAAGCATGACCAAGCATGACGTCGGCGGCAGAAAAGTCGCCAATCAGGTATTCCTTACCAGCCAGGGCTTCATTCACAGGTTCTAGGGCCTTAGACAGCAAGCGCTGGGCCTGTGCCAACGCCGTCGCGTCGCGCCGATCTTCTGGTAACAGCACGGTCTGGACGACGATGGTGTTGACCGGGGGCATCACCATACCCTCGCAATAATGGAACCACTGCAGATAGGCGGGAAACTCCGGCGAATCCTCTGCAGGCCGCAGGCCACCGTTTTTGTGTCGAGCCAGCACGTATTCCACGATAGCGCCGGATTCAAAAATACGAACATCGCCATCGTCCAACACCGGCACTCGACCCAAGGGGTGACGAGAGCGATGCTCATCGGATTTCAAATCTTGGGGATGAAAAGCCATCTTATTAATGTCGTAAGGCAGTTCGAGTTCTTCGAGCAGCCAAACAATTCGGCCTGCTCTGGAATTTGGGGCGAAGTGCAGCTTGAGCATGGATGATTTCTCCTCGGGTTATAACGTTGGGTTTTAACGTTGAGTTGTAACGTCGGGTATGACGTTCACGCTGAGGCTAGCAAACCTATCACAACGGGGAAATTCACGGTTATGACAGCGTTTGCACCGCCGCCTGTAACGCCTCAACCAAGCTCGTCAACTCATCTCCACCCCCCAGGCGCTCTGTCTTAGGCACCAGGCTTGGCCACAGCTGCTTGACCTGACTCAGTTCACGCAACAACCCGGCCTTGGTTTTGGCGTCTTGGTCTCGCGCTACCTGCCAGGACGCCACTAAACCCTGGGCAATCTCCACAAAGCCTCTGGCATCCTGATATTCCTTAACGTCCACCACCGCGCCCTGCTGTATCCCGGCCCGATATTCAATTTCCGCTTGGGTAACCAAGGCTAAGGCGACTTGTAGCCTTTCAATCCCACTGAGCTTTTGCGCTTCCACCAGGCGATTGATGCTGGCCATGACTCGCTTATAGGCATGATGAACGCTGACGTCAGAGTCCGCCGCGAGCCGATCGGACATAGCTTGCAGCTCTTGAGCAAATCCCGACGCACCGGTGGCCGCAAAATACGGCTGCAAATCCTGATACACCTCTTGGCCGGGATGCTTGGCGTGCTTAGCCCCCAATGCCAAATGTCCGCCTTCCACCAGCGCTGCCGCCACCCACAAGTGGCCTTGGATCAAACCCATTTTTGTCACATAGGCAACGCGATCATCATGACTGAGAGATTGGGCCGCCAACACTGGCTGCAGCAGTGCGCCCAAGATCAAGACAACGGACAACGCAGCAACAGATAGGAATTTGGTCTTTGGCATTTTAGTGTCGTGAGGGTTTGTGAATAGTGGCGAAATTGAATACCAAAGTCGGTGACAGAACCAATAAAACCTTTTCAAAATGCAAACTTGTCTTGCTCTCTGGCCGTCCCTGACCAAGCTCAGATCGGGCAGGCTATACTGTCTCCATGATCAAACATCTATGGCGTGTTCTGCAGGCCGAAATCGCCTTACACAAACACAACAAAGTTAACCGTTTGGGCATTGTCAGCGACCAGGCTCAAGACTTTCATCGCATCGACAACGTGCTACCCACGCAGGTATTCAATGGCTTGCGAGATACCGCCTTGGCGCTGCAGCACCAATCCACCGCTGAGGATAGTCACTGGCGCAAAGGCCGGGCCATCGGTGGTCACCAACTCTCCTGCAGCGTCATGGCGCCCTGGTTGGACCACTTTAATCACGACGACTTTATTCAGGATCTACGACAGCAAACCGGCCTGGCCACCCTATCTCTGGTTCCTCCAGCCGACACCAACCGCTTAAGCCTGCTCTACTACGATGCGCCGACTGACAGCGAGGACAGCGGCGGCGGCACAGACTGGCACATGGACGGCAATATTTACCTGGGCGCGCGTTGGGCCGGGATTCTGACGCTGGTGGAAGAAACCGCAGACGACACCAGCAAGCTAGAGCTGCAACCCAGAGGTTCTAAGGTTCGACTGAGCAAAGACAATCTAGTCAATTCTTTGATCTTATTTCAGGGTGACCATGTCTTGCATCGAGTGCGCTCCTTAGCGGCCCAAGAAAAGAGAGTGGTGCTGAGTTTGTTGTTTTCGGATTGGCCAGTCAGGACCCGCAACCCTTGGCTTAGGCGCTACCAATCCCAAGTCAATCTGGCTTTTTACGGCAGCCCAGACGCTTAAGCCGGGTGCCTCGGCGGTAACAGAGCCATCACTGGAAAATATCGCCAGCGTTGATTTCAGGTTACTATCGTTTGCTGGGACAAACCTTGGCCACCGACAACAGCGCACAGACTAAGTCGGCAACACCGGCAGAGATGAGCGGGAGAACTTATGCTGTCATTTACTTTTTCCTCGACGCTTAGGCGAGACCATGAGCCACGTCATCTTGTCATGGGCTTTTTCCGCTTATCGTTCTTAAGCCTATTGCTCTGCTTGACCGCAGCGGTGAGCGCCGACACGGTCTATCGAGTCTCCGTTGGCAGCTACGCCAATTTGGATAACGCCCGCAAAGCGCTAGCGTCCGCCGACGCCAATTTGGGACCCGGCCACCAGATTCTGGAAGCACAAACTGCTTCAGGACAAATTTATCGAGTGGTCTCCAGAGCCTATGCCAGCCGACCAGCCGCCAATGAAGCGGTTCAAATAGCTCGGCGTGCAAACATTCCCGGCGCTTGGGTCATTGCAAGCGATGCTCCGGCAGTGGCGATTTCTGCGCCCCGACCTGCACCTGCACCTGCACAACAGTATGGCCAAGGCGTTGCTACCTCACCGATTGCGGTAAGGAGATTCAATCGAATTGAGCCGAAAGCAGAGGACACCGGAACCCGAGACACCACCGTAGATCTGTACGGCGTCCCAGGTGTGCCGGTCAGCTTAGAAGGCCAGCCAGCATCTGCCGCCCACGCCGACGCCATCGCCATTCGTAAGACCACGGACGCCGATGCGGCAATCATGATTGATGGTCGTCTTGACGAGGGAATTTGGGACACCCTACCAACGGTAGGTAATTTTGTGGTGCTGGAACCTGACACCTTAGCGGACACTCCCCACGCCACCCACATCAAACTCGCGTATACCGACAAAGGCCTTTATATCGGGGCGGACTTGGAGCAGCCCAAGGACACCTTAATCAGGCGACT
>JAYOSS010000049.1:14140-15164 GCA_038139355.1 Gammaproteobacteria bacterium | reverse complement strand
TGTGGCTGATGCTTCGGACTTGTTTCCTGGCACTTCATATCAGCGTCGAGGTGTGGTATCCAACGGATGCTATGTGAAGCGTACCGTTATGGTGAGTGATGATATGCAGGCGACACTCCTGTTTGATTTTGACTCAGCTGACATCAAGGAAGAGCATCGAGTCATGGCTCGCGAGGTTGCACGATTTGTCAGAGGGGGCAAAAATACTAAGATCAGTCTGCTCGGGCACACTGACAGCACGGGTGCCAGCGAATACAACCAGCAGTTATCCGAGCGGCGCTCGGCAAGTGTTAAAAAGCTGTTGGTCGAAACCGCAGGCGTACCCGCAAACCGTATTTCGACCCAAGGGGCCGGTGAGAATCGTCCAAAGGTTGACAACAGCACTCCGGAAAATCGACGATTAAACCGCCGAGTAGAGGCGCGAGTAGAAACTCAGCGTACCGAGACTCGCTAGTTCTTAGATTCGGTAGAAGAACC
Organism: Gammaproteobacteria bacterium; assembly: GCA_038139355.1. GTDB lineage: Bacteria > Pseudomonadota > Gammaproteobacteria > Pseudomonadales > Azotimanducaceae > UBA4421. The sequence goes on along the minus strand of JAYOSS010000049.1, from coordinate 14,687 downwards.
ACCTCAAGAGATTTTGACGACATAGCAGCCGGGAGATGCGTAGGAACGCCTCTCCCGGTTTTTTTTGTGCCGGGTAATTTGCGCTTATCGAGTCATTTTGATTGGCTAGGCCGTTGGTTCGACGGGCTTTCGGCGACTTCATGGATGGCTTTGCCTCGCGCATTCATGGGCAATGGAGACTAATGGTTGTCTTAGAAAGCAATGGCGCTGCCCAACCTTGACAATCCTCTGCCTGCATTCGCTTAGGTAGAACTTATAGACGTTGTAAATCGCCCCCCGCAGGTTAAGCTGCGTCGTCCGCTGTTGCGGATAGTCGGCTTCTTTGGGTTTGTAACCAATTTTTTTTTGGCACGACAGACATACTGCGTAGTGGGCTTTTGCAATGATCAAAGGCGGGTTTGCCAACCTGTCCCAGCTCATTCAGCGGTAGCGCGTACGACCTTTAATTTTACGAGGATGTTGTCTTGAGCAATCGACAAAAATTTTATATCAACGGCCAGTGGGTGGCCCCTTCGACCACCGAAACGCTAGATGTGATCAATCCAGC
>JAYOSS010000049.1:0-14130 GCA_038139355.1 Gammaproteobacteria bacterium | reverse complement strand
AGCAACCTATCGAGGCAGTGGCCATGGGTGGGGTGGAGGATGTGAACAAAGCGGTAGCGGCAGCTAAAGCGGCTTTTGAAACGTTTTCTCAAACCACCAAGGAAGAGAGAATTGCCCTGCTTGAGGCAGTGATTGCCAAGTATGCAGAGCGCATGGGCGATATCGCGGCGGTGATTAGTGAAGAAATGGGTGCGCCAGCAGCCCTGGCAGCAAAAGCGCAAGCGCCAACGGGCATCGGCCACCTAATGACAGCTGTAAATGTACTTAAAGAATTCGAATTCGAAGAAGACATGGGTACCACGCGAGTCATCAAGGAGCCGGCAGGTGTTTGTGGCTTCATTACCCCCTGGAACTGGCCCATTAATCAGATCGCATGCAAGGTGGCGCCTGCGCTTGCTGCCGGATGCACCATGGTTCTGAAGCCTTCAGAAGTTGCCCCGTTTAACGCCATTATGTTCGCCGAAGTGCTGGATGCAGCTGGCGTTCCCGCGGGCGTATTCAACCTAGTCAACGGCGATGGACCCACCGTGGGAGCAGCGCTATCGTCGCATCCAGATGTGGACATGATGTCTTTCACGGGCTCCACTCGAGCAGGAGTCGAAGTTGCGAAAGCAGCTGCTGCCACGGTGAAGCGCGTGGCTCAGGAACTGGGTGGCAAGTCAGCCAACATCATTCTGGATGATGCAGACTTTGGTAAAGCGATTACCCGAGACGTGTTTGGATTGGTAACGAATTCAGGGCAGAGCTGTAATGCGCCTACTCGTATGTTGGTGCCCAATGCCCGTATGGACGAAGCAGCGGCTATTGCCAAGGCGGCAGCGGAGCAGGTCAAAGTCGGTGATCCCAATGCGGAAGGCACGACCATTGGTCCTGTGGTTTCCGAAGTCCAATTCAATAAGATCCAGGATTTGATCCAAAAAGGTATCGACGAGGGGGCAAAACTCGAAACCGGAGGGACCGGCCGTCCAGATGGCCTCAATGCGGGTTACTACGTGAAGCCCACGGTGTTCAGTCACGTGACCAACGATATGACCATTGCTCGTGAGGAAATCTTTGGTCCGGTGTTGGCCATGATCGGCTATGAGGACGACGCAGATGCTGTGCGTATCGCCAACGACACCTTGTACGGCTTAAGCGGCTACATTTCCTCTGAAGACCCAGAGCGAGCGAACAAGCTTGCGCGATTGATTCGCACTGGCAATGTTCATGTAAACGGTGCGCCGCCGGATCAAAGCGCGCCATTCGGCGGCTACAAGCAGTCTGGCAACGGACGCGAGTGGGGCCGTTATGGGTTTGAAGAATTCTTAGAAACCAAGGCCATCATGGGATATAGCCCCAAGAGCTAAGGTATAAAGAAGGTTAAAAAAGGGGGCTAAGGCCCTCTTTTTTATGAAAAAAATTCGGAGCTGGAATGGGTTTTTTAACGGGAACGAAAGTGGTGAGCTTGGAACAAGCCGTGGCGGCTCCCGCTTGCAGCATGCGCTTGGCTCAGGCTGGTGCGGAGGTAATTAAGATTGAACGGCCTGAAGGAGACTTCGCTCGGGGTTACGATACCGCTGTGGCCGGGCAAAGCAGCTACTTCGTCTGGCTCAATGCAGGTAAAAAATCCGTGGTGTTGGATTTGCGCGAAACCCTACAGGTACTGGCGCTGGAGCGCTTGATCAAGGGTAGTGATGTGCTGATCCAAAACCTCAAACCCGGCGCAATGACCAAGCTGGGATTGGATTTGGACGCGTTACACCGCCAACATCCCGGGTTAATTTCCATGTCGATTTCGGGCTTCGCCCCAGATGGACCTGGTCATTCTCGCAAGGCTTACGACCTCTTGATGCAGGCGGAATCGGGTTTAAGCGCGATCACTGGAAGTCCCCATGCGCCTGGCCGGGTAGGGGTTTCTCTGGTAGACATCGCCACGGGTCAATTCGCCTACGAGGCTATTCTCGGGGCTTTGATAGAGCGCGGTAAAACCGGGAAAGGCGTGGCCCTAAGTGTTTCGCTCTTTGACGCGGTGGCGCAATGGCTGGCAGTGCCCTACCTGCTGGATCGCTACGGCTCTGCTGCGCCGCAGCGCGTTGGTCTTTCCCATCCGGGTATTTGCCCATACGGCGTCTTTACCAGCAGCTGTGGGCAGTCTTTCATTCTGTCGGTACATAATCAGCGTGAATGGGTCAGGCTATGTGAAATAGGTCTGCAACAGCCCGAACTGGCCCAAGATGATCGTTGCAGGGACAACGAAACCCGGGTTGCCAACCGGGCCTTCGTAGACCAGGCGGTACAGACTGCGGTGTCGACCATGACCTACGCGCAAGTTAGCCAGCGATTCGATCAAGCTGATCTGGCTTTTGCGCCGGTGAACGATGTGACGGCGCTGAAACAACATCCGGATTTCCATACCTTTGCGGTGCAGGTAGGGGACGTTCTGATTGATTTGCCCCGGGTGCCGGGTTTGTCCGTCACCAACCAGGAACCGGCCCGGGTTCCCGAACTGGGGGCCCACACTCAGGAGGTTTTGGCTGGGCTTACTTGAACAGCGCCCGGGTTGTCGCCAAACTTGCGCGCTCGGATGGATTGGGGGTTCCATGGGCTACGATACAGACAACATATTCGCAAAAATCCTGCGTGGTGAGGCTCCTGCCTTCAAAGTCTATGAGGATGAATACTCTCTGGCCTTTATGGATGTGATGCCTCAGGTGCCTGGACACACGCTAGTGATACCCAAGGACCCCACCGAGGACGTGTTTCATGCAGATCCGGTTATTCTTGGGCACACCATGACGACAGTCCAAAAAGTTGCATCAGCGGTCAAAGAGGCCTTCGATGCCCCGGGGATTATGCTGGCTCAGCTGAACGGTCAAGCCGCAGGTCAAACGGTCTTCCATTTGCACTTCCATATCCTACCCAGAGCAGAAGGCGTCGATATGAGCATGCACGCTCGGGGCATGGCGGACTTTGCCGAATTAGAAGAGCATGCTCAGCGCATTAGGCGTGTGCTAGAGCAATAGCACAGAAATTAGTAGCGCAGAAATGCGTAGCGCCATAGGGGGATATTAGGTCGTGGCAGCAGAAATTTTGAACGATCGCATTGCCGACTTGGGTGGCTTGCTGGCGGACGACAAAGCGGAATGGGCGGAATCTCTGGACGCTATTGTGGCCCAATACGGTCCAGAGGGCGCTCGAGAGATTCTCCGCAGCCTGCAAAATCATGTGCTCTCTCTGAATATCCCTTTAGATGAGGCCACCCTCAACACACCCTATCGCAACACGATAGCGCCAGAGGCGCAGCCAGCGTATCCGGGCAATATCGAACTTGAGGAAAAAATTGAAAAGGTCTTGCGCTGGAATGCCATCGCCATGGTGCTCAGGGCTCAAGACAAGGGCATCGGTGTAGGCGGGCATATTGCGACATACGCATCCTGCGCCACGATGTTGGAGGTTGGCTTTAACCACTTTTTCCAAGGCGCAGGGCCAGACAACAACCGCGGTGATGCAGACATGTTCTTACCTCAGCCCCATGCGGCCCCTGGGATCTATGCCAGAGCATTTTTGGAAGGGCGTCTAAGTGCCAGTCAACTGGATAACTATCGGCAGGAGTTAGCACCGGAAGGTGGTTTATCGTCTTACCCGCATCCGCGCAGCATGCCGGGTTTTTGGGAGTTGCCCAACGCCTCTATGGGTCTTTCAACCCCGGCGGCTATTTATCAAGCCCGGTTTGCAAAATACCTCGAAAACCGAGGCATGAAAGATAAGGCCAGTGGCAAAGTCTGGTGCTTTATTGGTGATGGTGAAGCGGATGAGCCCGAGGTATTGGGGACCATCAACATTGCTGCAAGAGAGAAGCTGGATAATTTGATCTTGGTGGTGAACTGTAATTTGCAGCGCCTAGACGGCCCGGTGAGGGGCAACGGCAAGATCATTCAGGAGCTAGAGCGCACCTTTCGCGGCGCCGACTGGAATGTGCTCAAAGTCATATGGGGCGGTGGTTGGGATGCTCTGCTGGCCAGGGATCACGACGGCGTCCTACAAAAGCGTATGGATGATTGCCTAGACGGTGACTATCAAATGTACTCCGTGCTGCCCGGTGACGTGCAGCGCGAGCATTGGGTGGAGGGTAATCCTAAGCTTGAGCAAATGATGAATACCCTTACCGATGAAGAGGTGAGGGCTATTAAACGCGGCGGACAAGACCAGAAGAAAATTTATGCCGCCTTCGCTCAAGCCAGCGCTGCGAAAGACAAGCCAACGGTCATACTGGTCAAAACCGTCAAGGGCGACAGCATGGGAGCCCAGGGCAAAAACACCGCGCATCAATATAAGAACATGTCTGTTGATGAGCGGATCAACATTGCCGCAGAGCTCAATATCCCCATCACTCAGAAACAAGCGGCAGCGGCGGAGTTTTACCGTCCGCCGGAAGACAGTCCTGAAATGCGCTATTTGCTCCAGCAACGTCAAACCAACGGAGGTTGGGTGCCGAATCGAGTGGTGGATTGCCCGCCGCTGGAAATACCGCCGCTGGAAGCCTTTGCAGAATTGCTCAAGGGCAGCGGTGAGCGCCAAGTGTCTTCCACCATGGTGATGGTGCGCTTGCTCTCATCCTTACTGCGTATGCCCGAAGTAGGCAAATACGTGGTTCCCATCGTGCCGGACGAAGCCCGCACCTTTGGTATGGATGGCCTGTTTAAGGTCGCAGGAATCTACGCTCACGAGGGGCAAAAGTACCGGCCCGTGGATGCGGATAGTTTGCTGCCGTATCGAGAAGCTCAGAACGGACAGATTCTCCAAGAGGGGATATGCGAAGTCGGCGCTATGGCCTCATTCATGGCTGCGGGCAGCGCCTACGCGGTACATGGCTTACCCATGATTCCGTTTTATATTTTTTACTCAATGTTCGGCATGCAGCGTGTTGGCGACATGGTGTGGGGCTGTGGCGACATGATGTGCAAGGGCTTTCTGCTGGGCGGAACCGCAGGCAGAACCACACTGAATGGCGAGGGATTGCAGCACCAGGATGGACATTCTCATGTGCTGGCGAGCACGGTGCCCTGCATGCTCAGTTTTGATCCGGCTTTTGGATTTGAACTCGCCATCATTGTTCGCGATGGCATGTATCGCATGTATCAACAGCAAGAAGACATCTTTTACTACCTGACCCTGTACAACGAAAATTACACCATGCCGGACATGGCTGATGTCATGGCGCGCAGTGGGCTCAGCGAGGAGGATCTCGTCACGTCCGTGTTAGCCGGGGGCTATTGTTTAGACAAGGCTGACGGTGCTGCAGACGTACACTTATTGGCCAGCGGCAGCATTATGCAGCAAGCGCTGGAGGCCCAGGTGCAGCTGCAGGAGCGTGGGCTGTCAGTGAGTATCTGGAGCATCACCAGTTTTGTTGAACTGCAGCGCAATGCGCTGGAAACGGCAGCCTATAACCGCGAAAACCCAACCAAGCCCAAACAACAAAGCACCCTAGAAACGCTGTTTGGCGAAACCAGCGGCGCTGTTATCGCGGTGTCCGACTACATGACAAGCCTTGCTCAAGGTATTGCCGCATGGATGCCTGAGGGTTACGAAGTACTCGGTACGGATGGTTTCGGGCTATCGGAGTCGCGTCCGGCACTGCGGTCTCATTTTGGCGTCGACGCTCAATCCATCACTCGAGCAGCGCTGGCGAACTTGTATCGTCAAGGCAAGATCCATGCTGATCAGCTCGACTGAGTCACGTCACAAGTCATATCACAAGTAACATCACAGGTAATAAGGGCCGGGGAGACATGAAGAGTTTTGACAGCAAAATAGCGGTAGTAACCGGTGGCGGCACTGGCATGGGGCGGGAGCTGGTTTGTCAGTTGATCGCTGCAGGGGCTAGGGTCGCTATGTGCGATGTTTCCCAAGACAACATGGACGAGACACGACGGCTTGCCAAGCCGCAGCCCGGCAGACTGACGGATCACATTTGCGATGTCAGCGTCGAGTCTCAGGTTTTGGCGTTCAGGGACGAAGTGCTGGAGCAACATCAAACCGAACACATCAACTTGCTCTTCAACAACGCTGGCATTGGCGGCGGCGGTTCCTTTGTTCAGGGCGATCGGCAGGAGTGGGAGCGAACCTACGCGGTGTGTTGGGAAGGGGTGTATTTCGGTTGTCGAGCGTTTATCGACGCCCTGGTTGCCAGTGATGAGGCACACATCGTCAATACCAGTTCCGTGAATGGATTTTGGGCCAGCCTTGGCACCATGCAAGCTCATACGGCTTACGCGGCAGCTAAATTCGCGGTAAAAGGCTTTACTGAAGCGCTGATCACCGACTTACGTCTACATGCACCCCATGTCCAATGCAGTGTCGTTATGCCGGGGCATATTGGCACGTCGATCATGGAAAATTCCTCCAAGGTCTTGGGTAAACCCTCAGGGCTCGACCTACCTGCCGAAGAAGTAGCCTTGATTCGTGAGCGTATGTTGGCGGCAGGACTGCCTGTGGGCAACGTCCCTGATGACCATATTCGCCAGATGCTGGCGGATCGCGCGGAGGCGTTCCGTACCCAGGCGCCGACCACTGCGGGCGAGGCGGCTGGTGTGATCTTGGATGGTGTTCGACACCAGCAATGGCGCATTCTGATCGGGCAGGATGCCCGAGATTTAGATCGCTTGGTGCGGGAAAATCCCGAAGAAGCCTACGAAAAATCCTTTGTGGAAAAGCTAAATGAGCTGAAACACCTGGGTGGTTTACTTTAAGGCCTAAGAAGCCGCCGAGTCAGAATCGTGTACTCCCGCGCCGGGTCACGATAGTCTAACGAAATCAAACAAGAGGGGGAGAGTATGGCGACCCAAAGCCGGGATGCAGCCATTGTTGGCATCCATGAATATCCATCACGGGATGTAGAGGGCAAGGTAAACGCCCTGCAGATCAAAGCAGCCAGCGCCGCCAAGGCCTTGGCTGATGCGGGTCTGAACTGGTCCGACGTGGACGCAATTTACGACGCTGGTGAAGGCGCGCCCATGAGCGGCCTGATGATTTCTGAGTACTTCGGTATCAAGCCAACGGTTATGGACACCACCGGTGTCGGCGGCAGTTCTTACGAATTTCATGCCGCCCACGCGCTACGCGCCATTCGCGAGGGCAAAGCTAAGGTGGCTCTATTGACCTATGGCTCCACCGCTCATAGCAACGCCATGGCGATTGGCGCTGGTGGCCGCGGTGGCGGTATTTCGCCCGGGGACAACATGGAGACCTTTGCAGGTCAAACCCTGATAGCCAACTACGCCATGGTGGCTCATCGCCATATGCATCAATACGGCACGACCAGCGAACAATTAGCGGAAATTTCTACCGCCACTCGATTCCATGCCATGCGCAACCCGGAAGCGGTGCAGGCGATGACGGACTTAGAATTTGTTGGTATTCAAGAGACCACCATCGAAGACGTCGTGAATTCCCGGATGATTGCAGACCCACTGCACTTGCTGGAATGTTGCATGGTCTCAGACGGTGGCGGCGCGGTGGTTATTGCCAGTGCTGAGGTTGCAGCCAACTGCTGCAAATCACCGGTATGGATTCTGGGCACGGGTGAAGCGACCAAATACCCAGAAAATGGTGGCGATATCACGACCTCCGCTGGCGCTCAATCAGCCCCCATTGCCTTTGGTGAGGCTGGCGTAACGCCGGCAGAGATGGACATTGCCATGATTTACGACTCGTTCAGCATCACGGTACTGACCTTGCTGGAAGACTTGGGGTTCTGCGCCAAGGGCGAGGGCGGTGCTTGGATAAGCGGCGGTCGATTGCGCTTTGATCGACCGAACGACGGTCCAGCGCTTAATACCGATGGTGGAGGTTTGTCCTCGAACCATCCCGGCATGCGAGGCATCTTTTTGCTGTTAGAAGCAACGCGTCAATTGCGCGGTGAAAGTACCTCTCAGGTAGAAGGCGCGCAGCTGGCCATTGCCCATGGTAATGGCGGCATGTTGGGGGCTCGGCACTCAGCCGGGACTGTGATTTTGGGGAGGGATTAACCATGAGTGGAAGCAATACCGACAAACAAGCGGAGCAGAAAGCCCCAACGCGTCCGTTGCCTAGGCTTAACGAACTGGATACGGCGGAATTTTGGCGGGGTACGGCTCAGCAAGAATTTCGTTACCAGCAATGTGGCAATTGCGGCACCATCGTTTGGCACCCACGGGCCCATTGCACAGGATGTGTGGATGGTGATTTGCAGTGGCAGGTCTCAGCGGGTAAGGGAACCATTTATTCTTACAGCGTTGTGCGCTTGAGCTATCACCCGTTCTTTCGTACCAAGGTGCCATACGCCGTGGCCTATGTGGACCTGGATGAGGGGCCGCGTTTTCTAACCAACGTAACCGGAGTGGATGATCCGCTGACCCAGGTTGCGGTGGGACAGAGAGTGGAGTTGGCTTGGGAAGAGCACGAAGAGCTATCAATTCCGCTGGTGAAGCCCATCGCCTAACCAGTGCTGGGCCAGAAACGTGTGAAGCGGAACATAACGCCGTTTAAACGCGGCGTTGTGTTTCCGACCCGAGGGCCTCAGCCAGTGCAGGGGGGCGGATAGATCCATAGAGAGGGCAGCGCACCTAGGTTCATCTATTGGATCCCCATTTTTCCGAAAAGACGTTAGAACAGCTGAACAGGAATGTTTAGGCGGGCAAAAGCGCATACGAGCCCGCATAGGCGGACAGAACTGCCAAGCTGGACTGACCTTCAAGGGAACCCAAGGTCCTTTCTTAAGGAGCAATAATCACTTTAGCCGTGCCAAAAACTCGGGTTTCGCCCTTAGCGTTGACCACGGTTAGGTCGATCTCAACTTCCCCGGTTTCTTCATCGATATCCGTCACAACACCGTTGATTTCGTGGGGCTGGTCCACCACACAGGGGGCTCGAAATACGGTGTCAACGGATTTGATATGGGCGTCCGGCGCCCAGCGGTGGATCATGGCGCTCAAAAAACCCTGATTCATGATGCCGGGGACCAGTGCCCCCGGCAATCCTTGGCCCCGTGCCGCTTCATGATCGGTAAAGCGTGGACTGTCCCAGCCAGCGGCAACGGCGAAGGCTTTGACGTTGGCGAGGCTGGTGTCAGGGGTAAAAGCTGGCAGGTTCTCGCCGAATTCCACTTGGCTAAGCGACGTGATGGTCATAGTAGGCTCCTAGTCTGCTTTGCTGGCCGAACTCGGGGTTTCACGAATAACGATGCTGGTATCGGCCTCGGCGAGCAGCACACCGTTGGCATCTGTCAGGCTCAGCCGGTTGACGAAAAACACCATTCGGCCAGAGCGGCCGGTCTTGGTGTAGATGTCTTGCATATGAGTACGAACGGTAATGGGTTGGCCCGGTCGAATGGGGTGATGTGGGTACACAGCCTTGCCAGCGTCCATGCCAAGTCCGGCAAAGGTAGGAAAGCCGTCGGGATAGCGTTTACGGGGTTGCAGGCTTGAGCTGATGGTAGGCGGTGCCTGGAAGTCTTCGTGATCGACATCGACAAACCGCAGTGCAGTTTCGCCGCAGGTCTGAGCATAGGTGGCAAGCGCCTGAGCATCCAGATTCAGCTCGTACTCATCAAAAACTTGATGCAAAAATTCGGCTCGTAACCCCTCAACGTCTATTGGGCCTTGTTCGTCGCTCATGCTTCTGCCGCCTGGATTTTTACTGCTTCGAAGGCGCCTTGCTGAAGCGCGGCCACCAATTCTTCTTCGTTGTGGATAGCCTGCTCAAATCGAGTGCCACAGCGACCAATGTGGCTGACAATGTGAGCATCGCTACCGCCAATGCCTCGATAGCCCAGTTCATTGGCCATATCGATGGAAACCTGGTCTTCGTTATCTCGACTGCCGCCGTTGTAAATCTCGACAATCTCCACGCCTTCTGGCACACCGAATTCTTCTAAATGAGCCGACATGCCAACCCGCTTACGACCCGGGTGACAGGGTACTGCCACCGCGTTGTGCGCCTTGCAGGCGGTGATGACGTCGGCCAGCGAAAGGTGAATGTTGGTGAAATCAAAGGCGTCTTGAAGCGCTGGGGTGACACCGAAAACCAGCACATGCCCGTACTCGGTTTCCACTTCAGCGCCTTTAAGAATCGTCAAGCCGTACTTGTTGCCCAAGTCAGAGTAGTCAGATTCGTTGTCGAACTGACGATGTTCGGTCAGCACAAAGCCGTCAATGGGGATGTTCTTAGCACTGATCCATTGACAGTAGTTTTGCACTTTGGCGCGACCATCATCGGATTTGATGGAGTGGGCATGTAAATCCAAAATCATTCAAGGTTTCCTGATCGGTAGAGATTGGCTGCTTAAGCGATAGAGGCCCAAAGGGCTTCCACTTGCTGCAGTAGTTGGTGTTCGTCCGCAGAATTATCGATGACTTGGTTGGCGTGACTGCGGCGCTGCTCGTTGCTCAGCTGGGCATCCAATCGTGCTTGAACTGCTGCTGGGTCAAGATTGTCTCTGGCGCAGGCGCGCGCAATGGCAACGGCTGGATCCACAACGGTTACCCACACTTGGTCAACCAAGTCTAACCAATCGGCCTCAATCAATACTGCAGCTTCCAGCACCACGGGTCTTGATGGGTCAGCCGATAGCGCGTCGTCGATTTCTTTTTGGGCCATGGCCCGGATGGCGGGCCAGACAATGTCAGTGAGTTGCTTGAGCCCTGCCTCATTGCCAAAGACCTTGCTGCCCAGCGCGCGGCGGTCCACTTCGCCATCATCGCCGACAACACTTTCGCCGAAGGCGGCTACCACCTGATCAAACGCTTTTGTGCCCTTAACGTAGGCCGAATGCCCTAGTTTGTCTGCGTCGATGACGTAGGCGCCGAAACTGCCCAAGGTTTTAGCTACAGTAGATTTGCCTGAGGCGATGCCGCCGGTGAGACCAATGATCAAGTCGTTATTCCTTTTTTCTAACCCGGAGATTCTATCCGGCTGGTCACGGGAATTCGACCTTAGGTATGATGGGCAGATGACCTTTTTGCAGCCCAGCATCAACATCACCTTCGTGCAGCCCGACGGACAGCGAGAGACCTTTGCCGGGCCCAGCGGAGATCACGTCATGGACGTGGCGGTAGATAATGGGGTCATCGGCATTATCGGACAGTGTGGCGGCGGATGCACCTGCTGCACCTGCCATGTATGGGTGGATGCCCAGTGGCAGGAACGACTCACTCCTGCACATGCAGACGAAAAAGAACTGTTGAGTTACGCCATTGGCGTATCTGAGCGCAGCCGTCTGGCCTGCCAAATCCGACTGACCGAGGACCTAGACGGCTTGGTTGTTGAGATCCCCTTCGAGCAGGACTAGATAACGTCTTCGTTATAACCGATGCGACTGGCACTAAAGATCAGTAACGCGCCGGCCACTACCTCAAAACCAATAAACTGAGTCGCAAGCTCAGCGCCGTAGATCGCCCAAGCCAAGGTTCGGAATACCGCCGCCAGTAAGAGCAGGGTGCCTGCACCTTGTAAATAATGGCCTTTTTGCGTGATGGCGCCCATGCCGCAGGCGAGGGCGATAAACACAAAGAACGCGGTGAAGTCGCCAAGCTGAGTGCTTCGGCCTAAGCCGTCCAGATAGGGCATGCCTAAATCAGCAGCGGCTGTGGCCGGATCAAAAATCCACGAAATGGCGGTCAGGGCCATTAATGCGCCGATTAGGCCTGCTATGACGCGATAGATCATTGCTGAGTTCCTTTCATAAACGAATGAAAATCCTAGCTCGATATCGCGAGCATGATCAATTCGTCTTTGCTCATTTTGCTGGCAGGGAAGTGCGGGCAGGGAATTGGGTTTGTCCCAATGGCCACGTATCATCTGCACCTGACGAAAATTTAAGGATGGGCATGAGTTTAGCGGGCAAAAAAATAGTGATTACGGGTGGTGCCGGTGTGTTGGGTCAAGGTGTGGCTCGTATCGCCAGCGCACAGGGTGCCAGCGTGACCTTGTTGGATGTAGTTGCTCCCCAAGCGCCATTGGTGGGCTCGCTGATTCAGGTAGATCTGACGGATCCGGCAGCGATGGCGTCTTGTTTTGAACAGATTGGTGACTTCGATGTGCTGGCTAACATCGCCGGTGGTTTTGCCATGGGGCCAACGGTATACGAGACCGATGATGAACTGTGGGATGCCATGTTCAACATCAATGTCACGACGCTGCGCCGGGTTCTGGGAGTGGCCATGCCGGTGCTGCTAGCCAAAGGCAGAGGCAGTGTAATCAATGTGGGTGCGCTGGGAGCGCTACGGGGAGCCGGCAGCATGGGAGCCTACTTAGCCTCCAAGTCCGTCGTCATGCGTCTTACCGAATCTCTAAGCGACGAGGTCAAAGCTGCGGGAGTGAACGTGAATGCTGTGCTGCCCAGCATCATTGATACGCCACGAAACCGTGGGGATATGCCTGATGCGGACCCCAGCAACTGGGTGGATCCAGAAGATCTGGGACAAGTGGTGTGTTTTCTCGGTAGTGACGCGGCCAGAGCCATCCACGGAGCGCTCATCCCCGTGAACGGCCTGTCCTAAATCTGGCCTATTCCATGACCGGAATATTGAAGGCGGCGCTCTGGGTTTCGCCATCTGGCCATCGTTGGGTCACCGTTTTGGTTTGGGTATAAAACCGCACGCCTTCCATGCCGTGTTGATTGGCGTCGCCGAAGGCGGAGCGCTTCCAGCCGCCAAAGCTGTGATAGGCCACAGGTACAGGGATCGGCACATTGATGCCTACCATGCCCACGTTGACCCGCTGCGCAAATTCCCGGGCAGCGCCGCCGCTACGAGTGAAGATAGCGACGCCATTGCCGTATTGGTGCTTAGAGGGCAGGGCCAGAGCGGCCTCAAATGAATCCTCCCGCAGTACCTGCAGCACCGGGCCGAAGATTTCGTCTTGATAGCTTTGCATGGTGGGCTTTACGTCATCAAACAGGGTAGGGCCAACGTAAAACCCTTGCTCGTAGCCCTGGAGCGAGAAATTGCGGCCATCCACAACCAATTTAGCGCCTTCGTCCACGCCCATTTGGATGTAGTCTTCAATGCGTTGTTTGTGGGCTGCTGTCACTACGGGACCATAGTCGGCACTGGGGTCGGTAGAAATGCCCACGTTTAATTTGCCCAATTCGCCGGTCATGGCCTCCACGAACCGGTCACCGGTTTCGTTGCCTACCGCGACCACCGTTGATAAGGCCATGCACCGCTCCCCAGCAGAGCCATAGGCCGCCCCGGTGATGTCCTGAACCGCTTGAGCCATATCAGCATCAGGCAAAATGATGCCGTGGTTTTTTGCTCCGCCCATGGCCTGCACCCGTTTACCTTGCGCTGCACAGCCTTGGTAGACGTAGTGAGCAATATCCGAAGAGCCCACAAAGCTCACCGCTCGAATATCGGGATGGTTAATAATGGCATCTACGGCAACCTTGTCGCCATTGACCACATTCAATACCCCGGCAGGGGCTCCGGCTTCCATCATGAGTTCGGCTAGGCGCATGGGTACGCCTGGATCTTTCTCTGAGGGTTTCAGTACGAAAGTGCAGCCCGTGGCGATGGCAACGCCAAACATCCACATAGGAATCATGGCAGGGAAGTTGAAGGGGGTAATGCCCGCGGCAACGCCTACAGGCTGACGCATGCTATACACGTCAATGCCCGGGCCAGCGCCTTGGGTATATTCGCCTTTCAGCAGGTGGGGAACACCGCAGGCGAATTCGATAACGTCCAGGCCGCGCTGTATATCGCCATGAGAATCCGCTAGGACTTTGCCGTGTTCCTCGGACAAAATCTGCGCCAATTCGTCGGCATTGGCTTCCACCAGACTCTTAAAGTTAAACAGCACACGGGCCCGCCGTTGAGGATTAATGGCAGACCACTCTGGCAATGCCGCCTGAGCGGCTTTTACAGCGGCGTCCAGCTCGTCGGTGGTGGCCAGAGAAACCGAGCCACTGATCTCTCCGAGACTGGGGTTGAAGATGTCACTGCTACGACCGGACGTGCCTTGTACAACCTGGCCGTTAATAAAGTGCTGATAGGATTTGCTCATGGATCTCTCCGTTTTCCCAACATTTCAATATCGAATGAGAAACAGTTTATGCTGACGCTCGTCACAATAGAATCTTGACTGCGGTAAATCAGTCCCTGGAGATCC
>JAYOSS010000048.1:0-15226 GCA_038139355.1 Gammaproteobacteria bacterium | reverse complement strand
CCCTACAACCAAGCTTTAGCCCGGTTAGAAACCACTCTGTTGTCATCCCGCTGGGATCCGCTGGATCAAGCAGCGCTGCTGGAACGAACGTCCTTGGCCCAACTCACTGCCTGGCGTCAGGAGACCTTTCGAGAACTGGCGGCGATGGGTGGCCTCCATGGCAACGTCAGCCAAGAGGACGCGCAAAATCTCGCGGACCTGCTGACCACGGTACTGCCGTTAAATCGTCAGGATCGTCAGCGCCCCCTCGTGCAGCAGCTCACCGAATCTGCCGAGATTGATCTGGCGGTTGATCATAACGATGCGGCGCTGTTGCTGTATGTACAAGATCCCGACGACAGTTTTGCCAGTCGAGCCAGAAGCGCGCTGGCCGGCCAACTGCTGCGATCGCCGTTTTTCTCAGAACTACGAACCGAGCAACAGTTGGGCTACGTAGTGAGCGCAGGAATTCGGCGCATGGACACCCAAAGCGGCAACCTGTTTCTGGTGCAGTCGCCAAAGGCTGATGTGACCTATTTGGAAAACGCCACCATTACCTTTATGCGTGATTACTTGGCGCAGTGGGACAGCTTGCCAGAGGCGGTCTTTGAGCAACAAAAAAGCGGCCTCATCGCCCGCTTAACAGAGCGAGATAAGAATCTGGATCAACGCAGCCAGCGCTATTGGCGGAACCTCGCGGAGGAAAATTACCGCTTTGATAGCAACCAACAAATCGCCCAGCTTGTCGCCGATTTGACTAAGGCGGATATGGGCATGTTTTTGCAGGATCTGCTGGACCGGCTGCAAAATCGCCGCCTTAAAATCTTCAGCACAGGAAACGTTGGCGGCGCTCAACCTCAGTTGCCAGCGACCACCGATGGTGAAAATGCCGGTGGTTAACGCCGGCTAAACTCAGACTTAGGAAGGCACATCCAAGCGGAACGGGGGCAAGGACTCGATGAGGGCCCGACCGTAGCGCTGGGTGACGATGCGCTTGTCCAGCATGGAGATCGTGCCGTAGTCCCGCTCACTGCGGATCAAACGTCCGCAGGCTTGCACTAATTTCAGTGACGCATCTGGAACCGAAATTTCGTAGAACGGATTGCGTCCCTGGGCCTCTGCCCATTCCGCGATGGCCTGATCAATGGGATCGTCGGGCACCGAAAACGGTAGTTTCACGATGATGACGTGACGGCAATAGTCCCCGGGTAAATCCAATCCTTCAGAAAAACTGGAGACACCCACCAGATAGGACGGTTGCCCGTCATCCACCCGCCGACGGTGCTCAACCAACAAAGCCTGCTTGCTACCCTCACCCTGCACCAGCAACTCTTCGGCCAAAGGCTTGGGTAAACCCGCGACCACCGCATTGAGCTGACGCCAAGAAGTAAACAACACCAGCGCGGAAACATGGCGCTGCAGCAGCTCGGGCAGCAGTTCAATCACCTCCTCGGTGTGGGCATCAAAATCTCGAGGATCTGAGCGCATCACGGGCACATGAAAGGTCGCCACTTCTGGATAATTGAACGGACTTTGAATGGTCAAGGTCGAAATGGAGCCGTCCAACCCTACGCGCTCTAAAAACCGATCAAAGCGACCCAGGGCGGTAATGGTTGCCGACGTGCAAACGGCGCCGTAACAGCGCTGCCAAAGCACTTCCTGAAGAATGTTACCCGGCTCGATGGGCGCGCTGATCATTTCTACATCGTAGGGAGTTCGATTAAGCCAGCGCGCATAGCGCCGAGGCCGACCAGCACCCAAGGAAAAGTCCTCAAACAGCGCTCTTGTAGCCAAGGCGCGACTTTGCAGCTGACCCACCGGCACCAGCCAGTCTTCTGCCTCGTATGCGTTCGGCCAATCCGCGTTGCCCGCCACCGCTTCCTGCAGCAGTTCGTGGGCTTGTTCCAACGTGTCACACAGTTTGCCCAGGCTCGGCAAGGTCGCCATGGCCAAATCCATTAGGGTGCTGGGAATATCACCCTGAGGAAAACGATACACCTCCCGATCGTCGTCCTTACTTTCAAAAGGCAGGGTATTTAGACCATCAGCTAGGGCATAGAGGTGAGAAGAGAGAGCGTCGGTTTCTGCGGCGGCACCGGTGGCCAAACTCACCAAGTTCTTTGGCTGGCCAAAACGTGTCGCCACAGACCCCAGAGTCTTGTTGACGTTCTCCAGCCACTGAATGGTGCCGTTGACTCGGGCGTTGCTAGAAAAGTGGTTTTGGGTTTTTTCGGCGATATGGTGGGCTTCGTCCAGAATATATATGCAGTCCTCGGGTTCTGGCAGCACAGCGCCGCCGCCCAGGGCCAGATCTGCCAGCACCAAATCGTGATTCGCCACAATGACGTCCGCGCCTTCCAAATTGGCACGGGCACGAAAAAACGGACACTGCTTAAAGAAGGAACAGCGGTTGTTGCTGCAACCCCGATGATCGGTAGTCACCCCTGACCAGGCTGAATCGGACATGCCCTCTGCCCAGCTGTCCACCTCACCATCCCACTGACCCTGGGAAAAGCGGTTGAGCATTTCTTGATACAGCACCGTATGGTCTTCATCGGTCACATCAAAAATCGGAATTTCTTGCTGATCCTGGTATTTCAAGTGATCGTCCAGGCGCTTTAAGCACAGGTAACGACCCCGCCCCTTGGCCAAGGTCAGACTGAATTTCAGTCCGGCCCGTTGCTGAATATCCGGCAGGTCTTGCAGAATCACCTGCTCCTGCAACGCAACGGTAGCGGTGCTCAGCACAATGGTTTTATTGAGACTTTGGGCAACGGGAATCGCAGCCAAACAATAGGCGGCGGTTTTGCCCGTACCGGTGCCAGCCTCCACCACCGTGATTCGATCGACCTCTGCAGACAAACTGCGAGCAATCTGCGCGATCATCTGACGCTGACCTCGTCGCGGCTTGAAATCCCGAGCAGCAAGCCAGGTGCGGTAGGCGGTTTGAATCTCGTCTTTAACGACGTCGGTTAGCACGGTCATAGGTGCCGCACTGTGACGTAAAACCCAAGTGGAGCCAAGGGCTGGGACCCGCATTTGAGTAAGCGTAGGCCCATCCGCTCACAGCCCCGAGGGAAGGTCAGGCTTGCGGCGGCATCAATCAGCTCTTTTATCAGTTCTTTTATCAGCTCTTCTTCTTCGGCATGACGGATATTTCCATGGGCGCAAAGTGCTCCATGTCGATATCGATCAAGTAAGGACCCGGCACTGCCAGGGCTTCATCAAGCGCGTTGGCAAAAGACTCCACGCTATCTACGCGCTGGCCGGGAACCCCCATGCTTTCTGCCATTTGCGCAAAGGCGACCTTACCCAAATCGGTTTCGTTGATGCGGCCAAACCGACTTTGCTGTAGGTAACGCAGTACTCCGTAGCCGGAATCGTTGAAGACACAAATCACCAAGGGCACCTGATATTGGGCGCAGGTAGCCAGCTCGGTGGCATGGAACATAAAGCCGCCATCACCGTGAATCACCAGCGCTTTGGCATCACTGGTTCGCTGCCCAGCAATGGCTGCACCCACGCTCATCGGAAACCCCGGTCCAATCGCCCCAGAGGTCGGATTGATGGACGTCCGGGGCTGCAGAATAGGAAACTGCTGATTGCCCCAGTTATAGGCAGAGATGGTTTGGTCTCGCACGAAAATGGATTCCTGGGGCAATTTGGCGCGTATGCAATCCATCACCTGGGGCCAATCCGTGCCCAGTCGACCACGCATGGCCTGACGAATACCTTCCCCGGCGTGCAGTATTTTATCCGTAAACTGCGCATCGTTGGCCTGCAGCTCGGGCAATTGCTGATTGATGGCCAGTAGCGCCTGTCGCGCATTAGCAATCAGCCCAACCGCGGCGTGGTGGGTACGTCCCACCATGTTGGCATCAATATCAATGTGCACCAGCTTACCCGGCGGAGTTTGTGCCGCAAATTGGCCATCCACGCCCACCGCAAACTTTGTACCGATGGCCAGGGTCACATCGGCATCAGCAATGGCCTGATACATGCCTGCCGAGTTGTAATAGTTGCCAATACACAGAGGGTGATCTTCGGGTATGACGCCGCGACCATCTACCGTGGTCAGCACCGGGATTTGCAGAGTCTCTGCTAACGCCTGAACTTCTTGGTGAGCACCAGCGGCAATGGCGCCGCCGCCCACCAACAGCACCCGGCGACTACTGTGTTTGAGGGCGTCCAACACCCGGTCAAGGTCTTTGGCATCCGGCGCATACTGGGCATTGTCTGGCAGGGTCACCGTGACAGGGCTGTTAGCGGCGTACTGAATATCAATGGGAATCTCTAAAGCTCCCGGAGCACCCCGGCCGGTATACATATCCGTTAGCACACTCATCAGGGCAGGCCCCAGTTGCGCTGGCGCTCTTGGGCTTTCCACGCGCCGACACACGGATGCCAACATGGGCACCTGCTTTTCGGCTTCATGGACATAGGCAAGGCCTTTGCCGTAGAACGCGGTTTCAGCCTGACCGGTGATGACCAGCACTCGAGACGACCCGTACTGAGCCTCGTACAAACCCGTCACCGTATTAGATGTACCAGGGCCGGTAGAGGCAATCATGACCCCTAGCTTGCCGCTGGCACGAGCATAACCGTCGGCAGCATGAGTACCGGCTTGTTCGTGTCGAACGTCAATGATCTGGGTTTTACCGAGGCGGTTAATGGCATCCAAAATGGGCATGTTGTGAATGCTGACAATGGCAAAGACGTGTTCTACGTCCATTTGCGCCAATGCATCGGCAATCAGATCCGCGCCGGTGAAATCATCCATATCTCTCTCCTAGGCCGAAGTCTCTTTCATCGCACGCCACAGGCGTTCGGGTGTCATGGGCATGTCTAGAGCTGAGATTCCCAGCGGCGACAGGGCATCGATTGCTGCTAACACCACCGCCGAAGGTGCTGCACAAGCCCCTCCTTCACCAATGCCTTTAACGCCCAGATCGTTGTTAGGATCTAACACTTCATTAAAGCCGACATCCATGTCCATCATCTGACCTGCTCTGGGCATGGCGTAATCCATCAGGCTGCCGCTGATTAACTGGCCGTCTTCGTCATACAGCGCGTGTTCATACAGGGCCTGACCAATACCCATGGCAACGCCGCCGTGCACTTGGCCAGTGGCCAGCATTGGATTGATCACGCGCCCGCAATCGTCGACGGCGGTATAGCGGTCAACGGTGAGCACGCCGGTGTCTGGGTCGATTTCCACCTCGGCAATATGCGCGCCGTTAGGAAAGGTAAAACCGCCACCGCGGTCATAACGCAGGGTTTTCGCTAGCTTGCGGCCGCCAAACTGAGGCTGCATGGAAGCTTGGGCCACCTGCTGCAACGAGACGCTGACGTCTTTGCTAAGGGTGCTAAACAGGCCGTCCGCGTAATCCACCTCGTCCACCGGGCTTTGCATCAGCTCGGCGGCGATGGTTTTGGCCTCATCCACCAAGGCCAGGCCTGCGCGTTTAACGGCGACCCCACCCATTTGCGATGATCGCGACCCACCGGTACCACCACCAAAGGCAACCACATCGGTGTCGCCTTGAATGATATTGATGCACTCAAAATCTACTCCCAAGGTCTCACTGAGAATCTGTGCATAGGTAGTGCGATGACCCTGACCATGAGAAAAAGTGCCGACAACAACGTCGATGGCGCCGTCTTCGCCCATACTGATGACCGCCTCTTCTTCCGGGCCGCCACCACTGGACTCCATGTAATAACCAATGCCCCGGCCGCGCAGCAGCCCCTTCGCCGCACTCGCTTGGGCGCGCTGGGAAAAACCTTCCCAATCACTGCGGGCCAGTGCTAAGTCAAGAGTGTCGGCAAATTCACCGCTGCTGATGGTGACACCAGAAGGCAGCCGATAAGGCATCTCGGCAGCGGTAATAAAATTGCGTTTGCGCAGATCAATAGCGTCCATACCCATCTGCCGGGCAGCGGCGTCAAACAGGCGTTCCATGACATAGCAGGCTTCAGGTCGGCCCGCTCCGCGATAGGCACCCACCGGCATGGTGTTGGTAAAGACACAGTGGACAGAGTGGTGAACATTAGGGATGCGATACACCGATCCCAGAATGCGCCCTCCCGCCATGGTGGGGACAAAGGGGCCGGCATTGGAGCAATAGGCGCCAAGATTCGCGGTAGTGGCCACGCGCAAACCCTGAATGTTGCCCTGAGCATCAAAGCTGCTGGTCACCGTGGTCAAATTGTCTCGACCGTGATTGTCGCTGAGGAACATCTCTGAGCGATCGCCGGTGTATTTTACTGGCACATCCAGCGTCATCGCCGCATGGGCGGCCAGACAAACCTCAGAATGCACTTCACCACGCACTCCAAAACCACCGCCGGTATCTGGCGAGATCACCCGAATCTGCTCCCCCTTCATGGCAAAGATATTGGCCAACACCGCCCGCTGGCCCAAGGCGCCTTGGCTGGGGTTGTAAATGGTAAAGCCGTTTTCTTGAGGTTCAGCAAGGGTAGCCCGGGGTTCTAGGGGGCTAGGAACGACTCGGTTGTTGACCAAGGTCACGCTGACCAAATGCTCCCCGGCAGCAAAGGCCTGGTCCACCGCAACACTATCGCCCTGTTCAAAGTGGACGCACAGGTTGTCGCCCCTCTGGGGATGAATGGGTTGGGTATCTAGATCCAAGGCCCGGCTCAGATCACTGCACGCGGGCAGGTCCGACACGCTCAGCTCAATGGCTTCGACGGCATCAGCGGCCTGTTCTGGCGTTTCGGCCACCACCGCCGCAACAGCCTGACCAACAAAAAGTACTCTATCGTCAGCCAGGATAGGCCGATGTGGAATGAACGCGGGTTCGCCTTGAGCGTTTTTCAGCGTCGCTCTGCAGGGCAGTCCGCCCAGATGTTCAATATCCTTGGCGGTGTAAACCGCTTTGACTCCGGGCCGGGTCAACGCCTCGCTCACGTCTAGTTCGGTAATCAACCCATGGGCGTAGGGCGAACGCAGTAAGCGAATATACAGTTGGTTAGGACGATTGATGTCATCGGTGTATTGGCCGCCGCCGGTAATTAAACGCGGATCTTCACTACGGGGCACGCTCTGGCCAATACCAAACTTCACATAGTTCTCCAGCGGGGTGTCTGTCCGATGACGATCACCCGTAACACGTTATCAGGCTTGCTCAGCGACCACTGGATTGCTCAGAGTGCCTATGGGTTTGACTTCCACCTCGATGACATCGCCCTGATCCATGAACACCGGCGGCTTACGCGCGGCGCCGACGCCGCCTGGCGTACCCGTGACAATCACATCACCGGGCTTAAGCTCGACAAAGGTAGAGCAGTATTGCAGCAGTTCCACAAAGCCATGCACCAGCAGATCGGAGGTAGCGTTTTGCATGACCTCGCCGTTGAGGCGCGTGGTGATTTCCATGGCGTCCAAATCGCCGACTTCGTCAGGCGTCATCATCCAAGGGCCAAAGCCGCCAGTACTGGCGAAGTTTTTACCTGGGGTGAATTGACTGGTCTGACGCTGCCAGTCGCGAACGCTGCCATCGTTGTAAATCGAAAATCCCGCCACATGGGATAGCGCCTGATCGGCCTGAATGCGGCGTCCAGCTTTGCCAATAATCATGGCGATTTCGCCTTCAAAATCCAAAGCTTCAGATTCAAACGGCCGAATCATGGGAGCGCCATGACCCATTTGGGCGTCTGCAAAGCGAACAAAGATGGTGGGATAGCCTTCACCGCCCCGACCGGTTTCTTCCTGGTGGGCCTTGTAATTCAGACCGACACACAAAATTTTGCCCGGGTTGGTGATGGTAGGCAGGTATTGGATATCCGCCAGGGCCAAATCCGCATCGTCGCCACAGCTACTGGCCAACTGAGCCAGCGCATCGGCGCCAATGGCCTCTCCCAAGGAGGAGAAGTCACTGCGGGCGCCAGCATCGACCACGCCTTCACCATCGGCAGTTACAAAGCCAAAGGTCTCCGCGCCATCGCGCAAAAAAGAAAGCCATCGCATAGTCGAGTCCTTATCTACTAATCAAACATAATGACGCTGCGAGCGATCTCGCCGGTCTCAAGAGCCGCCATGCCCTCATTGATGTCCGCCAAGGCAATACGGTTGGAGATCATGTCGTCCAAGTGCAGCTTGCCCTGTAGATAGAAGTCCACAAACCGAGGCATATCCACGCGGAAGCGGTTGGATCCCATCATGGAACCCTGAATTTTCTTTTCGGCGAGGAAGTCGACCCCATGCACCGACACCATTTGTCCTGGCGGGATCATACCGATCACCGTAGCGGTGCCGCCGGGACGTAGCATTTGGAAGGCTTGTTCGGCAGTGGCCTTAAGACCAATGGCTTCAAAGGAGTAATGCACGCCGCCGCCGGTCATCTCGATGACTTTTTGCACCGACTCACCATCGCTGGCATCCACCAAATCCGTGGCACCAAACTTGCGCGCCAGCTCCAGCTTGGAGGCCACCATATCCACGGCAATGATGCGCGAGGCACCGGCCAAGGCAGCGCCGTTAATGGCGGACAGACCAATACCGCCACAGCCGATTACGGCGACGGTGGCGCCAGGCTCTACCGCAGCGGTATGAATCACCGCGCCAATACCCGTTGTCACACCGCAACCAATCAGTGCGGCCCGGTCCATGGGCATGTCTTCGCGTACTTTCACCAAAGCGTGTTCGTGCACCAGCATCATTTCGGCAAAGGAGCCCAGCTGGGCAAAAGGCGTCAGGGGTTGATCGTTTTGACTCAGTCGCGGCTCTTCTTTGCTGCTGCGATTGGTCTCCGGCTCCTGACAAAGAGACAGGTGACCGGTCAGGCAGGATTCGCAATGACCACAGAACACGGACAAACAGGTAATGACGTGATCGCCAGGCTTAACGTAATGCACATCGCTGCCTACCTGCTCCACAATACCGGCGCTTTCGTGGCCCAGCACCATGGGTAGCTTGCCTGGATAGCTGCCGTTAAAAAAATGCATGTCACTGTGACAGATTCCCGCAGCTTGGGTGCGGATCAAGACTTCTCTGGGACCTGGTTTAGAAACCGTTACTTCTTCGATTTCCATGGGCACATTTACTTCACGAAATACTGCAGCTTTCACGGCGTCTCCCCAACGTTTGAATGAGCCCTTGAGTGTGCCATAGGCCTAGGGTCAAAAGAATACATAAGGAGCATTGGATTCGGTTTGCAACCAACGCGGTTCAGTCCTAAGACGTCACCCCAGATCCCTAAGATTGCTGGAAACGATGGCTTGAGCCGCCGCCATCGCAGCCCGCATGCCGGTGGCATCGGCCACGCCCTGCCCGGCAATATCAAAGGCGGTGCCATGATCGACGGACGTTCTCACCATGGGTATGCCAAGGGTGGCAGTGGTGGATTCATGAAAGTTGTGCACCTTGATCGCGATATGACCTTGGTCGTGATACAGCGCCAGCACCACATCAAATTCACCGGCGATGGCTCGATTGAACACGGAATCTGCTGGTAGCGGGCCAACGGCCTGAATCCCAGCTTGTTGGGCCAATTCGACGGCGGGGGCCAGCTCTTCGATTTCTTCTCTACCCAACAATCCTCCCTCGCCACCGTGTGGATTCAACGCAGCCACCGCAATACGTGGGTTGCTAAGCCCCCATTGACTTAGGGTGGTATGAATCAGATGCAGTTTGCCTAACACCTCATCCTTGGTCACAAAGCGCACGGCCTGGGCCAAGGATTTGTGGGTGGATAAATGCACCACCCGCAGGCCCGGCGTCATGAGCATGGTGGCGGTTTGGCTCACACCCGCCAGCCGAGCCAGAATTTCTTGATGGCCGATATCATCGACGTAACCCGCGGCGTGAATGGCTTCTTTGTTGATGGGCGCGGTAACCATGGCGGCCAGCTCGCCGCTCAAGCAACCGGAGGCAGCCCATTCCACAGCCCGCACGGCTAATTCGCCACAATCTGCTTGCACTTCCCCGTAACGAAAATCCATGGGTTTCGCTATGCCTAAGTCCAGTAGATTCCAGCCCGCCTGAGCTTGGTCAGCCGCGCTGATGCGCTGCAGTGGCGGTAAGGACAGACCTAAGGTAGCTGCGGCATTTTGCAGCGCCCAATCTGCCCCCACGAGAATCCAGGGAATACCAGCGTCCAGAGCCGAATCCGGGCCTGAATCGGTCATGGCTTGAAGCAATACCTCGGGACCAACACCAGCCGGATCGCCCATGGTGATGGCGATGGGATGTTTAAGGTCTTGTGGGTTCACTGACATAACGGTTTCTGCATGGGGTTTGAGTTCAACACTATGACATTAGCCATCTGCGTCGCCTAGGGACGCCAGAGCTCTCTGAATTGGCATCGCATTAACCTATCCCAATCTATCCAGCCCCAGCCAGACTTGCGCACTAAAACGACAACCTAAAGTTTACATTTTTGTTGATTTTGATAACTGTATATTTATACAGTATAGCGCCTGACGGTATTTCCTAAAAAGGCACACTCACATGCAATCTCTCAGCGACCTGGTCGACAGTTTTCACTTATACGCCGTCTGCGAACCCTGTCAGCGACAGACCAAACTGAATATTGAACAACTGATTGAGCGCCTGGGTGGCGCCACGCAAGTTCATCACATGCGCTCCCGACTCAAGTGTCGTAGCTGCGGTACGCGCACCGAAGATGTACGCATCGTCTATGTGGGCACAAAGGATCAACCCGCCATTTTTCAATACCGGCGTTAGCTCAGCAGCCAACGCCTTGCGGCGTCTGCCCGGTGCTTGCTATCAACTTTGTGGTCTTAAGCTAGAGGATTTCTGTATCTACCAAGGTTAAACCAAAGCCCTCAACACCCACATAGTCCACGGTACGGCCCGCGATCAGACGAATTTTGCTCAGGCCCAAATCCCGCAGAATTTGTGCTCCCACACCCACCTCCAGCCACTGGCTGCGGCGTTCGTCCTCACGACTTTGAGATTCAAAATCCTCTAGGGGCACCCCGACAAAGCCCGTGCGCAGGTAGATCAGCACACCGCCACCCAAGGCCTCGATGCGCCGCATGGCCGCATTGAGCATGTTGGTGGGATGCTCGTCCCCTTGGGGGCCAAAAATATCCTCGACCAGCTTTTCTCGATGAATACGCACGGGCACCGATTCCATGGCGTGAATATCGCCAAACACCAGCGCAATGTGCTCTGCGTCTTCGAACTTGGTCTTGTAACCATAAGCCTGGGCATCGCCAATGGCGGTAGAAATCGCAAACTCATAGCTACGCTGCACCAGTTGCTCGCGCTGCTGTCGATAAGCAATCAGATCAGCAATGGTGATGATCTTCAGGTTGTGCTCGCGGGAAAACTCAAACAGCTCCGGCAGACGCTGGACGGTACCGTCGTCGTTGACCAGCTCAGCCAGCAACCCAACCGGCGGCAAGCCCGCCAACGTAGCCAAATCCGTACCCGCTTCGGTATGGCCCGAGCGCACCAGCACCCCACCCTGTCTCGCGACCAAGGGAAAAATGTGGCCGGGGCGAACAAAGTCATCTGCACTGACGTTACTGTTGGTCAACGCCTGCGTGGTGGCAGCCCGCTCTTCGGCAGAAATACCTGTGGTCAGGCCTTCTTTATAGTCGATAGAGACGGTGAAGGCCGTACTCATGGGCGCATCGTTACGCGACACCATGGGGTCTAGGTGCAGTTTGACGGCCTGCTCCTGCAAAATTGGTGTGCACAAAATACCGCTGGTATGACGAATCATGAACGCCACGGCTTCAGGCGTTGCCTTGCTGGCGGCCATGATCAGGTCACCTTCATTTTCTCGGTCGTCATCGTCCACCACCATGACCATTTCGCCCTGCCGGATGGCGGTAAGGGCTTCTTCGATGGTGTTGAAGGTGTTGGCTGTGTTGTCGTCGCTCATGGGGTCTCTGCTCGATCCAAATCGGAGCGGCAGCCTAGCACAGGCGCATATGTGCAAATAGTGAAGATCCGCGGTACACGGACCGTAGTTCAGATCGCTTCGCTGTTGCGCAACTGGGCGACTTGATCCGTATCCATACCCAAAAACTCCAGCAGCACCGCTTCACTGTTCGCACCCAAGTCAGCCATATCTGGCACCTTGGGCGGCTCCATGTCCTTGAAGCGAATCGGCGTGTGGAATTTAAGTGAGCGTTCACCCCACTTATCGTCCCCCCACTCCAGAGTGCCCCGGGCCAACAGTTGAGGATCGTTCACCACCTCTTCCAAGGTCTGCACAGGCGCACAAATCATGCCCGCCTCCTCGGCAATGGCAAAAATCTCGCTCTTTGTCAGGGTGCGGGTCCACTCCTCCACGATGGCGTCTACTTCATCCATGTTCTGTGCACGAGCCTTGGTGCGCGAAAAGCGCTCATCGGTCTTCAGCTCCGGCCGGCCCATGGCGTCGCAAAGCCGCATCCAGTGTTCGCCGCGAAAACAGATCATGGCCACATGACCGTCCCGGGCCTCGTAGACGTTGTAGGGCGCCAACGCCATACCCGTATGTCGATTGCCCGTACGGGGCGGCTGATGGCCCAACTGAAAATACGTACCAAGCTGGGTTGCCAGCGCAGGAAACACACAATCCTGCATAGAAATATCGATGACTGCGCCCTCACCGGTCTGAGCCCGCTGATACAGCGCAGAAACGATGCCGGCGTACAAATGCGCGCCGCCCAAGATATCGCAAAACGCGGCCCCAGCCTTGGTCGGCGGACTGTCGTGACTGCCGGTCACGCTCATAACCCCGCTCATGGCCTGCAAGGTAATGTCCATGCCCAGATGATCGCGATACGGCCCGCTGCCGCCATAACCGGTGCCTGCCGCGTAAATCAAACGCGGATTCAGAGCGCACAGCACATCACTGCCCAAGTCGTTTTCCGCCAAGGTGCCCGGCGAAAAATTCTCCAACACCACATCCACTTGCGGGACCAAGTCTTTAATCAGCTGGCGTCCTTCGGGGTGCTTGATGTTGGCGGTAATGCACTCCTTGGTGCTGTTGAACATGCGGAAGGGGAAGCTGGGTTTAGCGGTACCGCTGCGACCACGCAGAGCCTCTCCGGACGGCGCCTCAACCTTGATTACCCGGGCACCGGCCTGAGCCAGCAAAAACCCGCAGTAAGGGCCGTTGTAAACCTGCCCAAAATCCAAAACTGTGATACCCGCTAACGGTGTTGCTATGGCCACGACTTACTCCCCGTTTCTTATTCTCTTCCTTCCTCAGACTCTACCATCGTCGGCGGCGACTTGGGCTACGCTCCTCTGGCCCGCCCTATCTTCTAGGGAGCACCCTTAGCGTCAGGAATAGCAAAGGCCACAAAGTAGTCAGAGGTGGCGCCAATGGGCATACGGCCATCACCCCCCGCGGCGATGACCACAAACTGTTTCAGCCGGCCTTGTTCATCACGTACCGCATAACTCATTGGGGTAGCCGCGCCCGGGGCCGGCAATGCGTGTTTCCACAGTTCCTCTCCGCTATCCACATCGTAGGCGCGCAGGGCGCTGTCGAAAGCGGAGCCTATGAAAAACACGCCAGAAGCCGTCAGCAGTGGCCCGCCCAACTGGGGCAGTCCGGTGTTAAACGCTCCCTTCAACCACCCTGGAAATTGGCCGTGGGGCCTTCGCCATACCTGAGTTTGGGTGTTGAGGTCGATGACCAACACCTCGCCTAAGGGAAATCCGCCGCAGGGAATCAAACCAATATAAGGGTCGAACATCACTTCACGAGCCACCGCATAATCCGTGCCGGCCTGAATACCCACTTCAACCCGGTCTGCTATGTCAAAGGCCTGACGAAACTCCAAATAAGCCTGCCGTTTGTCATCCAAGGATCCTGCAGGGTCTTTGTATCGTGCCACCAGCCCTTCAGGAGCTAGGGAGTGATCGAGTAACTTCGTACGCACGGCAATGCTATTGGTATGCAGGGCAATCAGACCACGCTGAGCATCGACGGCGACGCCACCCCAATTCGTCGCGCCGGTATGACCGGGAAAGCCCACCGTCCACTGCTGGCTGATGGGTGTGTAGATATCTCCTATTAGCGACTCCCGCTCCAGACCGCTACACAGCCCGAGGAAGGACTGCCCAGGCTGATAACTGCGCGCAACCCGAAAAGCGCTGGGAGGAAAAGGCTGGGTAGGTGACAGCCGTTCCGCTAACGGCCCAAATCGAGGCACCTCACGCTGCTCCACATCGATCACTGGCACACCGGTTTCACGGTTTAGCACGAAGACAAAGCCCATCTTCGTGCTTTGAATGAGCGCGGGCACTTGCTGGCCGTTTAGTTGCAAATCAACCAATGAAGGCACCGACGGCACATCAAAATCCCAAAAGTCCCGCTCCACGGTTTTGAAGCGCCAGATCAATTCACCAGTGCTGCCACGCAGCGCCACCACCGCTGCACCAAAGTAGGACATATCCGGACCATCAGGCCGAAAGTAGTCCGGTGCGGGATTGCCCGTGGGCAAAAACACCAGATCACGCTCATGGTCCACCGCGAAGCCTGCCCAGACATTGGGTGTACCCAACGCATAACCCGCATCGCTGACCAGACCCGCGCCGTAATCAAAGTCAGGCGGCGCCAGGTCGAAGGCCCAGCGCAATTCACCCGTCCGCACATCAAAGCCCCGAACCACGCCGCTAGGGGCATCCAGGCGCTGATTGTCAGCGATGGCAGAACCCACAATAACCACGTCGCCTACCACCGCTGGCGGCGAAGTCACCTGATATTCAGCCGACCACAGCAGCTTGCCCACCCCCGCCACCAGGTCCACTTCACCCTGATCGCCAAAGCTGGAGCACACCTTGCCAGTGAGGCCATCCAGCGCGATCAGTCGCGCATCGTTGGTCGCCATAAAGAGCCGCTTAGCGCAGTGAGCTAGGGATGAATTTGCATCTTGGTTAGACCCTTCACTTAGAGGCCATTGAGCCAGAGCGCGGCAATTCGCATTGTTAGGAAACGGCCCGTCGCCAACGTCTGCATCAAACCGCCAAGCCACGGCTCCGGTCAGCGGATCTAGGGCGGATACTTGGTTGTGAGGGCTGCACACAATAAGCAGGCCATTGGCCAAGATAGGCGTATTCTGAAAGACGGTGCCGGTGTCCCCAGTACGAAACGACCAAGCAGGCTCAAGATCGCCTACGTTATCTTTTGAAATCAGCGCCGCATGGGTAAACCGCGCGCTGCCTGGACCGGCGTAACTAGGCCAGGGCGTGGTATCTCGGGACTGGGCAGCCAAATCGGTATTGGCCTGCACACGAGCGAAATCCGTA
>JAYOSS010000047.1:0-15803 GCA_038139355.1 Gammaproteobacteria bacterium | reverse complement strand
GATCAATGCCGAGGCTAAGGCGTCAGGCAATGCCACTGGTGAATCCATTGTCATACCGGCTCATGTCGGTCAACGAGAGGCCCTGCAACAACTGGTGGATGAGACTCGGGAACGGCTGGGCAAAATCGATATTTTGGTTTGTAACGCGGCGGTCAATCCGTTTTACGGTTCCATGCAGGAGTTGCCAGACGATGCTCTGGATAAAATCCTGGACATCAACATCAAGTCCAATCACTGGCTGGTGAACATGGTTTTGCCTGAAATGATTGAGCGCAAAGACGGCTCCATCATCATTGTGTCCAGTGTCGGTGGCTTGCGAGGCAGTCCGGTGCTGGGGGCCTATTGCATCTCCAAGGCCGCAGATTTGCAGCTGGTAAGAAATTTGGCTGTGGAGAACGGCCGGCACAATGTGCGAGTTAATGCCATATCGCCGGGCTTGGTGCGTACCGACTTTGCACGGGCGCTGTGGGAAAACCCGGATATCCTTCGCGAGCGCACGGCGGGTGATCCGCTTAAGCGAATTGGTGAACCCCGAGAAATTGCTGGGGCGGCGGTTTATTTGGCGTCGGCGGCGGGTTCTTTTACAACGGGCCAGAACTTCGTCATCGATGGCGGTGCCACGATCAGCTAAGCTGATCGCTATTTACGGACTTGGATAACGTTATGGATAGTGAATTGATTAAGCCGCGCTGGTGGGCCCAAGCGATTTTGATTGGCTCTGTTGTAGCAGGGGTTTTGTTGGTCATGAGCGGGCTCGGCACGCGCTTGGGCATTTGGGCCTATACTGGCGGATTTACCGTAGCCAGTGGCGGGGTATTGCTCGCCGCTGCAGGGTTTTTTCTCGGCATCGTGGCCTACGCGATTTGTCTCTACAAAGGACTCAAGGCTGAACGATCCAGTTTGTTGATCGGTGTCTTGATCAGCGCGGTCATTCTGGGCCAGGCAGCTATGCAACTGTCGGCGGTAAGTGCCGTGCCAGCCATTCACAACATTTCTACGGACACGCAAGATCCGCCGGAATTCGATCAGTTGGTTGCTGTGCGTGAAGCGGAAGGCGCCAATCCATTGGCTTACGACGCCGAAGCGCTGGCTGAGGTGCAACAACAAGCCTATCCCTGGGTACAAACCTTGTCCTTAGCTGACAATTCAGCGGTGGCGTTAATGAAAGCGGTAACGGTGCTTGAGGACATGGGGCTGGAAGTCGTTAACGTTTCCGCTGACAAAGGCTTAGTGGAGGCGACAGCGACCACGTTTTGGTACGGCTTTAAAGACGACGTGGTTGTACGCGTTCGCAGTGCGGCAAGCGGCACGGGCAGCGTGGTGGATGTGCGCAGCGTCTCACGAGTAGGGCGTTCGGACTTGGGTTTAAACGCCAAGCGAATTGGCGAGATCCTGGCAGGCTTGGGTCAATAACGCCGTTAAAAATTCACTAACCGGCAATGCATGGTCACAAGATCTACGATGCCCACGGCGTTTCGGCCGGGCATCATGCCGGCGCACTCACCCGGATTAAAAATGGTCTGGGTGCCAGATTGCTCTAGGCGGTAGCGATGTGTGTGACCGTGCAGGGCTAGGTCTTCATCGGCTAGGTGGCCGTCAAATTCCAGCGGGTCATGCACCACCACGATATCGCGCTCGGCCCAACGCAGTCGCAGCGGTGGGTCTTGAAAGGTAAAGCCGTGAGTCGCCACGGCGGCATCCAAGGTATCCCGTTCCTGATCGTTATTACCAAAAACCCCAAACAGCGGCGCCTTCAGATCGGCCAATACATCCAGCGTTTTGGCTTGGCTAATGTCACCGGTGTGTATCACACGGTCGACATCCTGTTGATTAAAGATATCGACGATCTTACGCACGTTTTTGAGATTGTTGTGGGTGTCGCTAACAATACCAATACGCATGGGTAAATCCTGAGGAGTGTGGCAAGAAAAACGCCAGGCGAACCTGGCGTTTTCGTTGGCTTGTGCCGAGTCGAGCTACTGGGCTCGCTCCAACACGTGCATGGCGCAGGCGCTGCCCAGACCAATCACGTGGGTCAAACCGATTTTGGCGCCCTCTACTTGCCGCGCGCCTGCTTCGTTGCGCAGATGCGTGCTGACTTCGTAGATGTTGGCGATACCGGTCGCTCCCAAGGGGTGTCCCTTAGACAGTAGACCACCAGAAACATTGACAGGAATGCGGCCGCCTAAGGCTACTTCGCCTTCATCAATCATACGGCCAGCGTCCTCTTGTTTGCAGATGCCCAGATTGCCGTAGTGCAGAATTTCTGCAGTCGCAAAGCAATCGTGCAGCTCAATGAGGTCAATGTCGTCTGGCCCTAATCCGGCCATTTCGTAGGCTTCTTTGGCTGCTTTCTGGGTGCAGGAATTCACGTCTGGCATAACCAGATCTCGCTCTTGCCACGGATCTGACGCCAATACCGAGGCTCGCACTTTGATCGCCCGATCCATCAGCCCCAGTTCTCTGGCTTTCTTTTCAGAGCAAATCACTGCTGCGGCAGAACCGTCCACGTTCACAGAACACATCAGTTTGGTGTTCGGATAGGAGATCATCTCAGCATTCATCACCTCTTCGAGAGGGGTTTCGATCTGATACATCGCCTTGGGGTTTAGCGTGGAATGATGGTGGTTTTTCACCGAAACCTTGGCAAATTGCTCAAAGGTGGTGCCGTAGTGTCGTGCGTGTTCCATGCCAGCTTCGGCAAATACCGCAGGCATTGTGCCGGAGCCCATCAGACCTTCCTTGGGGATGCCGGCTTTACCACCAGCGCCGCCCAGTAGGCCTTTGCCCATTTGCTCAACACCTACCGCGAGCACGACGTCGTAAAGACCCGCTTTAACGGAGGCCCAGGCTTCTCGAAACGCGGTAGCGCCGGTAGCACAGGCGTTAGCGACGTTGACTACTGGAATGCCTGTTTGACCAATCTCTTGCAGCAGTCGCTGGCCGACCATGCCAGAGGCCTGGCCCAGGTTGCCGCAATAAAGGGCCTGCATGTGCTGAATGCTCAGGCCGCAGTCGTCTAAGGCCATCAGTGCCGCTTGGGCGCCAAGCTGCGGTACCGTTTTTTCCGGGAAGCGCCCGAATTTGATCATGTCGACCCCTACGATATATGCGTCGGTCATAGTCGTTCTCCGTTATGTTCTTTGTTGGCGTAAGTCTATGTTTCTGAGTTACTGGGATTTGGGTTGAAAGAAATAGGATAAGTAGCTGTTGCCATCAGCGTCTTTGCGTCCAAGGGCATCAGCAAAAACCACCTCAACCGGCATATCAAATTCCAGATTTGCAGGATCGGCTTCTACGTTGATCAGATTTCCTTTGATGGCTGTGCCGTCATCTAGGTCAACAATGGCGCTGACATAGGGCACCTCAATGCCGGGAAAAGAGCGATAAACGATGGAATAAGAGTAAAGCTTGCCGCTGTTGGGCAGCGTCACTGGGCTCATTTGATCTCGGGCGCCGCACTTGGAACAGACATTGCGTTCCCCTAGAAATGTATGGCACCGCTGGTAAAGGCTGATTGCTCATGTTTCCCCTCAAAAAATAAAAAAGGCGTGGTGCTCAGGCGACAAACCGCGCCAAACACCACTGGGATCATACTATTGCACTACTTTCGGGGGTAGAGCGAGATGTCCGTCACAAATCCACATCGATACGCCGATCTGTGACCTCGTTTTGGTCTCTTGCCCGAGTAAGGTTGCTCGACGCAGCGCTGGCTGAGTGACTTGGGAGAATTTATGAAGTCGTTAAAAGTTCGTGATTATATGGCGGCAGATCTGCTGACCTTTACACCAAACAGCAACGTTCTGGACGCGATGACGCAGTTTCTCGACAAAGGCATATCCGGCGCTCCGGTGGTGGATGATGCAGGCGTTCTGGTTGGCGTGCTCTCGGAAGTCGACTTGATTGAGGTGGTGGTTCAGGACAGCTACTACAACGAGAACGTGGGTATCGTTGGCGACTATATGCGGACTGAGGTGGAGTGGGTGGACCCAGAAATGGATATCTTTTCCTTGGCCCAGCGTTTCATCAAACACCATCGTAGGCGTTTTCCAGTGATGGAAGATGGCAAGCTGATCGGCCAGATTTCCAGACGCGACGTGCTTAAAGCCGCCATGGATTTATCGCCCAAGTGACCCTAGGACCTTATCCCAACGGGCGAGTAATCCCAAGACGGGTAATCCCAAGGCGAGTGACCCCAGGGCAAGAGACCGATCAGCTAGAGTCTTGAGCGAATAATTTCATTCACCTGCTGGGGATTTGCTTTGCCTTGGGTCGCCTTCATGACCTGACCCACAAAGAAGCCCAGCATTTTGTCCTTGCCACCGCGCAGCTCTTCGAATTGTTTCGGGTGAGCGGCGATCAAGTCATCGACGATGGTGGTTAACGCACCGTCGTCACTGACTTGGGCCAGGTTCAGGGACTCGATAAGACCATCCACGTCCGCTGCAGGTCCCGCATCCCAAAGTGCTTCGAAAAGCGTTTTAGCGGTCTTCGACGACAACGTGCCATCGTCAATTCGCTGAATGAGCTGCGCCAGTAATCCGGGCGTTACCGGGCTGTCTACAAGGCCGATGCCGTGTTTGTTTAAGTGGGCCAACAGCTCGCCCATCATCCAGTTTGCCGTCTGTTTGGCGCTGGCTCCCTGGTCCAGTGCTTGGTCAAAGTAGTTAGCCCTGTCGATGTCGCTACTGATGTTGGCGGCATCGGCTGGGGTTAGATCCAGATCGTTGATGTATCGGGCACAACGGGCATCGGGCAGCTCCGGTAGGGTGCTGCGAATCTGCTCCACATAGGCTTCGCTAATGTTCAGTGGCATTAGGTCTGGATCCGGAAAGTACCGATAGTCGTTGCTCAGCTCTTTGCTGCGCATGGAGCGAGTTTCGTCTTTATCCGGATCGTAAAGACGTGTCTCCCGGTGGACTTTGCCGCCGGCCTCTAAAACATCGATTTGTCGCGCTATTTCGTGCTGGATGGCTTGCTCAACAAAACGAAAAGAATTGATGTTCTTAATTTCCGTGCGCTCGCCAAACTCCTTTTGGCCTTGTGGGCGCACCGAAACGTTGGCGTCGCAGCGCATGCTGCCTTCAGCGAGATTCCCATCGCAGATGCCGATATAGCGCGCCAGGGTGTGGATCTGCCGAAAGTAGGCTGAGGCTTCCTGGGCTGTGCGCATGTCCGGCTCTGAAACCACCTCCAGCAATGGGGTGCCGGTGCGGTTCAAATCGATGGCGGTTTGGCCGCTGAACAAGTCGTGTATGGATTTGCCAGCGTCTTCCTCAAGGTGCGCTCGGGTGATGCCTACCGTTCGCGGCTGGCCAGACTCTGGGGTGATGGTAATACTGCCAGCCCCCACGATGGGGGTTTCGAACTGACTGATCTGATAGCCCTTGGGCAAGTCGGCATAGAAATAGTTTTTTCGGTCGAATATTGAATGCAGGTTAATTTGCGCGCCGATGGCCAGGCCAAAACGCACAGCCATTTCCACCGCTCTTTCGTTGAGCACGGGCAACACGCCGGGCAGGCCGAGATCAATGTTACAGGCCTGGGCATTTGGGGCAGCGCCGTAGGCTGTGCTCGCGCCCGAGAAAATTTTACTTTGTGTGGCAAGCTGGACGTGAATTTCCAGCCCAATGACAGCCTCCCAACTCAATTGATGTCTCCTGCCTGTTTAAGGTGCCAGTCTGTCTGACGCTGAAATTGCGCGGCTAGGCCAAGGGCCAGGTCCTCGCGAAAGGCCGGCGCGATAAGCTGCATGCCCATGGGCAGGTTGTCTGTGAATCCGCAGGGCAAGGACATGGCCGGCAATCCGGCCAGACTGGTAGGTACGGTGTATAGATCTTGCTGATACATGGCTACGGGGTCGTCAGTGAGTTGTCCTCGCTTGAACGCCGGGGTCGGCGCCGTAGGCGTCAGCAACAGATCGACGTCGTTAAATGCCGCATCAAAGTCTTGGGCTATCAAGCGGCGAATTTTCTGTGCCTTAAGGTAGTAAGCGTCAAAATACCCAACCGATAGGGTGTAGGTTCCGGTGAGGATTCGTCGTTTAACCTCATCGCCAAAGCCTTCTTCCCGAGAGCGTTCGTAAAGATCTTGCAAAGATGTGGGGTTCTCGCACCGATGGCCAAAGCGCACGCCGTCGTAGCGGGACAAGTTTGTGGACGCTTCAGCCGATGCCAGGACGTAATACACCGGTATGGCAGCATCAGTATGTGGCAAAGAGACGGCTTTAAACTGGTGGCCTAGGGCTTCCAGCTCTTGCTTTGCCGCTTGTAGGCATTCCTGACCGGTACTGTTTTGGAAGTACTGCTCAGGCAAACCGATGACCAGCGGACGATCGAGATCGGCGATGCCGTTAACCGCTAGGTCCTCTAACCAATGGTCTTCTCGGCGGGCACTAGTGGAGTCCTTAGGATCAAAGCCGGCCATGACGGCGAGCATAAGAGCTGCGTCTTCGGCGCTGCGCGTCATGGGTCCGGCCTGGTCTAGGCTGGAAGCGAAAGCAATCATGCCAAAGCGAGAGACCCGCCCATAGGTGGGCTTTAGCCCAGTGATGCCGCATAAGGCGGCAGGTTGGCGAATGGAACCCCCTGTGTCAGTGCCGGTGGCGCCTGCCACCAAGCCCGCAGCTACCGCAGCGGCAGAACCTCCAGATGAGCCGCCAGGGACACGATCATGATCCCAAGGGTTGGCGACCGAACCAAAAAAGCTGGTCTCGTTAGATGAACCCATGGCGAATTCATCCATATTGGTCTTACCCAGACTGACCATGCCCGCATCGGCCATTTTAGAGACAACCGTTGCATCGTAGGGCGCTACAAAGTTGCTCAGCATCTTCGAGCCTGCGGTTGTTAGGACACCCGCAGTGCAAAAAATATCCTTGTGGGCGATGGGCAAGCCTAGGGCAGGGCGTTGGTCTCCAGCAGCGCGCGATTCATCAGCGGCTGCCGCTTGGGCCAGGGCAGCGTCCGCAGTCAGCGTGATGAAGCTGTTCAGGCCGGAATCAATGGCGTTGATGCGCGCCAAGTGGTCTTGGACCAACTCCACGCTTGAGACATCGCCCTGACTCAGCGCGCGACTCATATCGCGCAGAGATAAAACTTCGTTCATTGAGGTGAAAACCTTATTCAACTACTCGTGGCACGAGGTAGTAGTGATCAGCGGTGGCCGGGGCATTGCGTTGGAATTGCTCCGGGTCCGGGTGTTCGGTTACATCGTCCGCGCGCAGTCTGGCGGTGCCATCAAAGGCATGAGATAGCGGTTCTACGCCCTCGGTGTTTACCGATTGCATGACATCAATCAGACCAATAATGGATTGCAGATCTTTGCTCACGGCTTGGGTCTTGTCCGCATCTATGGCCAGGCGGGCTAGCCCCGCCAGGTGCGCCACATCGATGCCGTCGCTGGACTCTTGGGTATGGCCCTGTTCATCAGCTGGAGTTTGGTTGTTCTTAGTCATGTTGATCGATGGGTAAGACTGTTGAGGCGGGCAATTGTAAACGGGTTGTTGCAAGAATGCTGGTTCGTTGCAGGTACAGGGGGGTATTTTTCATTTTCTGGAGCCACACCCTATGACAGCGTCATCTGGCGGATTATCTAACAACGTTAGTCGTGCTTTTCCAAAAGCATAAGCCTATGATTGCGCTTTATTTTCCGGAGCTTGCGCGTCGATGTTAAAGAATTTCCGTGGCCTCTTTTCGAGAGACCTGTCTATTGATCTTGGCACGGCAAATACGCTGATCTATGTCCGCGACGAGGGCATTGTACTGGACGAACCTTCCGTGGTTGCGCTACGCCAACAAGGTAACCAGCGTACCGTGGCTGCCGTGGGTCTGGACGCTAAACGCATGTTGGGCCGAACCCCTGGCAACATTACCGCCATCCGTCCGCTGAAAGACGGTGTGATTGCGGATTTTTTGGTCACCGAAAAAATGCTGACCTACTTCATTGCCAAAGTGCACGAGAACTCCTTTATTCGTCCCAGCCCAAGGGTGCTGATTTGCGTGCCCTGTAAATCCACTGAGGTCGAGCGCCGGGCGATTCGCGAAAGCGCCTTGTCGGCTGGTGCGCGTGATGTGCGATTGGTTGAAGAGCCCATGGCTGCGGCCATAGGCGCGGGCCTGCCTGTGCATGAGGCCGTTGGTACCATGGTGGTGGACATTGGCGGCGGTACCACCGAAATCGCCATTATTTCCCTAAACGGCGTGGTGTTCTCGGAATCCGTTCGGGTGGGCGGCGACCGCTTTGATGAAGCGATTGTGGCCTATGTGCGACGTACACAAGGCAGTCTCATTGGTGAAGCCACGGCAGAGCGCATCAAGCAAGAAGTCGGCGCTGCCTATCCGCAAAAAGATATTCGAGAAATTGATGTGCGCGGCCGCAATCTGGCCGAGGGGATTCCGCGCAGTTTCACCCTAGACAGCAACGAAATTCTCGAGGCTTTGCAGGAACCGTTGTCTGTGATCGTGCAAGCGGTGAAAGCTGCGTTAGAGCAATGCCCTCCCGAACTGGCGTCGGATATTGCAGAAACAGGGATGGTGCTAACGGGTGGCGGTGCGCTACTGCGCGATTTAGACGTGTTATTGGCCGAGGAAACAGGTTTGCCTGTGATCATTGCTGATGATCCCCTGACCTGCGTAGCCAGAGGTGGAGGCAAAGCCCTGGAGCTGATGGATCAGGCTGGAAACGCGGATTTGCTGTCCACTTCTTGAAGAGGCGCAGCACGTCATATCTGATCTGTTGAAAGTTCAGTTGACGAGGGTTCAGTTGACGCTGGAGGGGTAAGATTAAAACGCTGTTCGCCAAGAGACCCAGTGCAGGTTACTTGATGTTAGCCCTGCTGTTGGCGTCTTTGGGCATCATAACCGTTGATGGTTCTATCCCTAGGGTTGGGCGTGAAAATCCAACCTGGGTGCCGACGTTTTTGCAGGCGACTCTTAACCAAACTCGCAGGCTCCTGCTTGGGCTCGCGTCTCCGGTCTATGCAGTTGCCGAGGCGCCCTATCAGATTGCTGGCTTTGTCCATGATGTCACTGCTGATCGTGCGGACTTGCTGGAGCAGCGCGATCGCCTTAGCGAGCGATTGTTGCTGCTCGAGCAGCGGCAGCAACGATTTGATTATCTGCAGCAGGAAAATACCCGATTAAGACAACTGTTAGGTTCTGGGGCTCAATTGCCCAGTCAAGTCACGATCGCAGAAATCGTTGGTGTATCCCCCAATCCTCAGCGTGATGAGCTGCTGTTAGACAAAGGCAGCGACGACGGCGTAGCCCCGGGGCAAGCCGTGCTGGATGCCCAAGGCGTCTTTGGGCAAGTGGTTGAGGTGGCGGCGAGTACCAGTTGGGTTTTGCTGATTACCGACCGCAATCACGCCATGCCAGTACGCAATAGCCGAACTGGGGTGCGCATGATCGTGGCGGGCACAGGTCTGCTCGACACGTTGATACTAGAGGATCTGCCCGCATCCACGGATATCCAAGAAGGCGACTTGATAGAAACCTCGGGCTTGGGTGGCCGGTTCCCCATCGGGTATCCCGTTGGCACTGTGGCGACGCTGGGTAGTGTGCAAGATTCGCCCTACTTGAGTGCTTCGCTTAAACCAAAAGCAGCCTTGTCCAAGGTTGGGCATGTGTTGATTGTGGCAGAGGCTGCCGTTGATGCTGCGCCAACCCAGCCGACAGCAACGCCCGCTGAGGGCCAATCCTCTCCATCAACCAGTGCAGGCGAAAGTTAGTATGCGTCCATCTGGCTTGATAACCACTTTAGTGATCGTTGGCAGTTTAGTGCTTGCAGTGGCTCGTCCGCCGGCGTTTGTGCCGGATTGGCTGCTGGCTTGGCGGCCTCAGTGGTTGATTTTGGCGCTGGTGCTGTGGGTTCAGCAGCTGCCGTATTTTCGCGGACCCCTGTTCCGCGCGGTATTTACCCGCAGCGCTTCCGATGACAGCACTACTTTTCGTCGCAGCATGCTGGCGGTATGGCTAGCCGGTTTTTTTGCGGACGGGTTGTTGGGCGAACCCCTTGGGCTGAACGGTGCGCTATTTGCGATGATTGCTTTTTACTTGCATCGCTTCCGTGACCGATTGGCCATGCAGACGTTGATGCAGCGGATGATCATGATTTTTATGTTGGTCTTTTATACCGAGGTGTTGCGCGCCTTCGTGCTGAATTGGTTGCTGGGCCAGCCGTGGGTGCTGCAACCGTTGACGGTGGCTTTGACCAGTACGCTGGTTTGGCCGCTTTACGACCGCTTGAATCGTCGCTCTCCGGCAAGTGTGCGTGCTCAGTGAGTACAACAAGAAAACCTCGCCTGGTGTTGGCATCCCAGTCACCACGTAGATTTGATCTGCTCACGCAGATAGGTCTCAGCTTCGATGTCGTGCCGGCGGATATCGACGAAACACCCTTGGCCGGGGAAAGAGCGGAAGGCTACGTAGCGCGACTTGCAGAAACCAAGGCCAAGGCCGGTTGGCAGCCAGGGCAACTGAACATAGGTGCCGATACCATCGTAGTTAGTCAGGGGGACTTGCTAGGCAAGCCAAATGATCGGGCGCACTGTCGAGCCATACTGCAGCAACTGTCGGGTTCTGCACATCAAGTCTTTACTGGGGTAGCGGTTTTTGACGGCACGCAGAGCTACCGCAAGGTTGTGGGTAGCACCGTTTACATGCGGCCAATTACCGTGGCAGAGATCGACGCTTACTGGGATTCTGGTGAGCCTCAGGATAAAGCCGGGGCCTACGCGCTGCAGGGGTTGGGCGGTATTTTTGTCCAGCGGATTGAGGGCAGCCACAGCAATATCGTCGGTTTACCGTTGCTCGAGACCGAACAATTGCTCATCGAAGCAGGCTTCCCAACTTGGGCTGAGCGCAAGCATGGCTGAAGAGCTGCTGATTCAGGTGTGTGATTTCGAGTCTCGGGTCGCCTTGATCAAGGATGGCGCTGTCCACGAGGTTCACTTGGCTCGGTCTGGGGGTTATAGCGTTACCGGCAATATTTACCTCGGCAAAGTGGTCAGGATTATTCCGGGCATGCAGGCGGCCTTTGTTGAAATTGGTCTAGAGCGTCCGGGTTTTTTACATGCGGCGGATATTCAAGCACCGCTGATAACGACGGCCTCCCAACCAGACGACAAACCCAGCATTCGCGAGTTGCTGCGCGATGGCCAAGAATTGCTGGTGCAAGTTGAGCGTGATCCCATCGGCGCTAAAGGGGCGCGATTGTCCACGCGTCTGACCCTGGCATCGAAATATCTGGTGCTCACTCCGACC
Source organism: Gammaproteobacteria bacterium (assembly GCA_038139355.1). GTDB lineage: Bacteria > Pseudomonadota > Gammaproteobacteria > Pseudomonadales > Azotimanducaceae > UBA4421. The sequence goes on along the minus strand of JAYOSS010000047.1, from coordinate 4,539 downwards.
AGCCAGCAGGTGGCCATATCTCAGCGCATCGACGAAGACGCCCAGCGTCAACGTTTGTTCAAGATTTTGCGCCCTTTGGTGGAATCCGCGGGGTATGGCGTCATCGCTCGTACCTTAAGTGATGGCGCGCCGGCTCTAGGGTTGCAGCAGGATTACCAGCGGCTGGTGCAACTTTGGGGACAGCTAGCCGCGACTCGTGAGACAGCAGCACAAGGCAGCCTGGTTTACGAGGAGCTGCCAATTCAAACCCGCCTAGTCAGAGACTTGGTGGGGCCGGATACCGCGGCCATCGAAGTCGATCACGCTGAGACATTCCGTCGACTTGACGACTATCTGAGTAAGTATGCGCCGGTTTATCGAGACAAATTGCGGTATTGGGAAGACCATAGTTCGGTATTTGCACGACACAACGTCGAAGGTGAAATTGCCGCGGCGCTTTCACCCAGAGTTGCGCTTCCCAGCGGCGGTACGCTGGTGATTGAACAAACTGAAGCCATGATCAGCATCGATGTGAACACAGCCAGTTTTCTGGGCAGTAAAAACCTAGAGGAAACGGCATTTCGAACTAATCTCGAGGCCGCTGGGGTCATACCGCGTCAGTTGCAGCTACGGAACTTAGGCGGAATTATCGTCATCGACTTTATCGATATGGCAAATTCCGATCATCAAGACTCTGTGCTGACAGAACTCTCCAATCACCTGGCAAAGGACTCGGTGACAACCAATGTTGTTGGTTTTTCTGACCTAGGATTAGTCCAGTTAAGCCGAAAACGCTCGCGACAGAGCCTAGCCCAGCAGATGTGCACGGCATGCCCTCATTGCCAAGGGATTGGGTTGGTGAAAACCGCCGAGTCTGTCTGCATGGAAGTCTTTCGCGCCATGGCGGCAGAAGCGACAGATAACGGCAGGGGTTGGGGCCAGGAAGGCAGTTACAGCTTAGTAACCACCGCGGCGGTGGCAGACCGATTGCTGGATGAAGAGTCGGCTGTCTTCGCCAAGTTATCTGCCGGCATGGGTCATCCTGTTCGCTTGCAGGTGGACTCGGCATACGCCCCTGGCCGCTTTGACTTGTTTTTCGTCTCCGACCACCACGGTTCGTCCTAGTTTGACGGTGGCAGAAAACCAGCACTCTTCGGCCGCGAGCGAACCGTCTCGATTACGGGTAGCCCTGCGTGGTTTATCGATCCTTGTGACGTTCACGCTCTGCGTGTTAGCTGGTTTGCAGCTCACGGGGCGAGCCATGGTCAGTTTTGCGGATCAACTGACCCCCAGAGTGAATTCACTGCTGCAGCCCTATCGGATTGAGCTTATCGGTGTTTCGGGTAGTTGGCGGGGGTTTAACCCAATCCTTAGGGCTAAACAGATCCAATTTGCTGCAGGGGAAGCCGCTGACGTTGAGGTGGAGTTAGACTTTTTTGGTAGTTTGTTTAACGACCAACTGGTTCTTGCTCGATTGTCGGTGAACAAAAGTTCCCTAGGGTTGGTTCACTCTCCCACAGGTTGGAAGCTGAAAGGTGGATTGAACCCATCTCTCGACATCGATTTTTTACGCTTGGCACAACAAATTCGACAAGTTCAGGCGTCGCTGAGCTTATCGCTGGAGCGGGATGATTTACTGGCACGCTATGACGTTGATCTACAGCTTGCCAAGACTCTGAGCGAGAAATACGTATCGTTGACCGTGGCCAGCCCTAGCGCAGGCCTTGCCCCCAAGCGATTTAACCTAACCTGGGGTTGGGATCTGGAGCAGCAATCCCCGGGTCCGAGCGCACAAGTCGTGGCCCAAGGTGATCTTTGGGTTGAACCGGGATTGTTGGCTCCGGCTGGTTTCGAGCTGTCGGTGGCGAATGGCGTTTGGACGGAAGGCGCTTCCAGTTCGTATAGCGCTAATGTTACGGGGCAAGGTGCTCTTGGTGCGAAGCTGCGGGTATTTGCCACGCCATGGTTTCAACCCGGCAAAGATCTGACGTTGGATGCCAGCGCGCAAGTCCAGCGTGTGGACCAGCAATTGGCAGGAGAGATACGCAGCGCTTTGCACAGTGGCGAATCAGCTTCGTTAGACTTACCGACGCTGCATATCGCTGCAACCGCCGACAAACTGTTGCCAGCAACACCTTACCGCAAAGGTTTAACCAAGATCTTTGCGCCGGAGGAAGAGTTGATTGTTCAGGCGGTGACGGATGCTTTTGTTTTGGCGCCGCTGACGGAAATGGGGCGAAACCTGCTAGCCCCAAGTACCCCAGCAGGCTTGTGGTTGGACGGCCTGAATGTCCGGGGCAAGGTGGACGTCGCTGCGCTTTTTTATACACCGGACCAAGGATTTGGTTTTGCGACCAAAACCCAGTCCGTGGCGCTAGATGCGTTTCGAGGCTCGCCAAGCATGAATAACATGCAGGCCGATGTTTATGGCAGTGGCCTGCAAATCGGTATGCAGGTAGCGGGTCAGCAAGTGACCATGGGGTTTCCAAATGTGTTTGCAGAAACCTGGCTCTTCGATCAGGTGCGTGGACAGCTGCAGCTGCTGTTTCGACAAGGCTATGCATCGGTACGGGGTTTCGATATCGAAGCTTACAGCGGCGAAAGCCGTATCGATGGTGGTTTTGCCACTAGCCGACCCGATGTACGGGAAGACCAACGCATCACGCTAGCGCTGCAAGTGGATAAGATCCGGTCGGAAAACACCCGGAAGTATATTCCTAAGCGCCTAAGCCCGAGTTTGCGCCAGTGGTTAATGCAGGCGCCAAAAACCGGGCTGTTGAGTGACGCCAAGGTTGCCCATCATGGCCAAATTCATTTGCAGGCAGATGACCCTACTCGCCGACGCTTCGAGCTGATGGCTAATTTTGATGATGCCGATGTGATCTATGCGCAAAGCTGGCCGTTACTCACCAACGCTGCAGGCAACGTCCATGTGGCGGGGTTGACCACGACAGGCCGCATTGATCGGGGCGAGATCATCGACGTCAGCGTAGCCGGAGCCGAGGTGTTGGTGGAGTCAGTTCGCTCCTTAGCAACGATTGACCTGTCCGGTCAGGCCCAGGCCGCTGCGTTATTAGATCTGATTCGGCAATCTCCCTTGCAGGATTCCATGGCATTTGTCACCCCACAGTGGCGAGCCCAGGGACAGCTCGACTATGACGCGCGCATCGAAGTGCCGCTTACGGAAAACCTACGGACCGACAATGGTTTGCAGGTAGAGCTGGTCACTCGCTTTGAGGATTTGAGCCTCGCAATGCCCGAGTATCGCCTCGCATGGGAAAGTCTTTCCGGGCAGCAAGCTTTTTCGCTACCCCATAACTTGCAAGGGCAAATGCGGGGGCGGCTGTTCGGTGAGCCCGTCGAAATTGAAGTTTCCCACGACCCCGAAAATCTGCGGTTTAAAGTAAGCGGCCATTTTAAGGCAGAGGATATCTTTTATTTGGCGGGGCAGGAGCCCTCGCCGGTATTGACCGGCCGCGACTACCTAGAAGGACAACTTAATCTCGCCATGGTTAGTGGTGACGATCCTCAATTACATATCAAGACGGATTTGCGCGGGTTCGCGATCGACTTACCCGCCCAGTTCCGTAAGGTTCAAGGCGTTCTAGAACCGTCGGAACTGACGGTTAACTTTGCGGCTGACCATCAAAAACTGGACTGGCGCTATGGGCAAATTCAAGGGTGGTACGTAAATGCTGACAACGCTTCTAAGCGGGTTTCTCAGGGCTCCATCGGTATTGATGTCCAACCGCTAACATTGGATCCCAGTTATCCAGGTTTGGTCGTCAGCGGCAGTCTTGCCCGGGTGGATTTGGCGGATTGGGTATCCACAACAGGAGAGCCAGCCATATCGCCGCCACTGCAGTGGCAAATCCGTGAACTGCAAGTGGATGAATTTGTGGTCAACGATCTGTCCTTTTTTGACCTTCTGGTGAATGCACAGAGTACCTCCCAGTCGTTGGTGTTCCAGCTTCAGGGCCAGGATATCGCTGGGAGTATTGATCTAAGCGAGGCGGACAGGCCCCAGATCGAGCTCTTACGTTTGCGTTTTCCGGCCCTATCCGAGACCAGCTCCGACATAACCGGTAACTTGGACCCCATCGATCTGGAGGTGGGTCGTGCGCTGCCCAGGGCAAAAGTATTTGTTAACGAACTTTATCTTGGCGACGAACCGTTTGGACGCTGGAACTTTGAGATCGTGCCAGAAGCGGACGCGGTGCGCTTTGCCATCGATGATGTCTCGGTAAATGGCGCGCACATAGCGGACAGCGTTTTTCGGTGGGACTTGAAGCAGAACATCAGTGCGTTTTCTGGCGCGGTGAACTTAGACGACTTGGCTCAAACCCTCCCTCTTTGGGGCTATGCGCCGGTGCTGACCACCACCACCGCATCCGTCTCAGGCAACCTGTCATGGAGCGGTTCGCCAGCGAATATTCAGCTAGTGAACGGCGAAGGCAATTTGTCTTTGCAGGCCAGTGATGGTCGGTTTTTCGATATCGAGCCTGGCGGTGCCGGCCGCAGAGCGGTCAGTTTGCTGAACATTACGGCATTGACCAAACG
>JAYOSS010000046.1:0-16273 GCA_038139355.1 Gammaproteobacteria bacterium | reverse complement strand
GACTTGTTTCTTATGCAGCTTGGTGACCGTGCCCATGTTGCGCAGCACCGCTTCACCTACTTGTATGCTTTGGCTGCGGTTGCCATTCATGGACAAATCCAACAGCACCTGAGCGAGCATGGGGTCTTTGTCATCTAAGCTGACGTTGCCGACACCACCGAGCATATCGGACTGATTCTCCCGCTCTGCCAGCCACTTAGCGGTCTCGCTGGTGGCACCCCGGTCAGACAACGTATAAACAGAAGCACCGGATACCGAAGGCGACTTAAAGGCATCGGCATGAATGGACACGAACAGATCCGCCCGCTTTTCTCGGGCTAGGGCGGTGCGTTTGCGATGGCCTAAGTAATAGTCGCCATCACGAATCAAAAAGGCATCAAACCCTTTTTCGCGCTTGATCTGGTCGACGACCCGGCGCGCAATCTGCAGCACGACTTTTTTCTCTTGGGTTTGCCGGGGGCCCAGCGCACCAGGGTCTTCGCCGCCATGCCCAGCATCGATGGCGATCATCACATCTCGTGCTTTGGGCCTGGGCTCTGGCGCCGGTTCGGGCTTGGCAGACGCACGCTTGGGAAAATAGAGGTCGGTGACTAAGCGATGCCCATAGGGCGCAATGGGTTGCAGAGTAAAGGTCTTCGGCGCGAAGGCGACTTCTGTGTCCACCACGATGCGATAACCGTCTTTTCGTTTGGCGGCTCGCAAGCCTTTGACGTGGGTCAAATCCTTGGTCAGCGCGAGGGTCAGCCCCCGACCCGCCGTGGCGTCTTTCACGTCGATGACGATGCGGTGGGGATTGTCTAGGGCGAATACCGAATACTTCGATACCTGGGAGGTGTCCAAAACCAAACGGATATAATCTGGGGCTTCGTGAGCGCGTACGCCTTGAATCACATTGGCGTGGGCGAAGGAAGCGACCAAGCACAACACCCAAAGCACTGCCTGTATTCTTGGCCTAGGCAAAATGCACACTCACTTGGCGTTGCATACTGGCTGGATCCAGACTCTTTGCGTCAGACAATGTTTCGTCTCGATGCAGCCGCAGCGTCACCTCAACATCCGCTGCGGGCAGCCAGCCCTGGCCTTGCTCCGGCCATTCAATGCACTTAAGTCCAGGGCCAGTAAAAATCTCGTCAAAGCCCAGGTATTCCAGCTCTTCTGGTGATTTAAGCCGATAAAGGTCAAAGTGAAACACTGGCGTATCAGCTGTGTCGTAGGGTTCTAGTAGGGTGTACGTGGGGCTTTTCACCGCTCCGGTGTGGTTCAAACTACGCAGCATGCCGCGCACGAGTGTGGTTTTGCCTGCCCCCAAATCGCCGTGCAAATACACCACCGCCGACGATCCCACGCTGGCGCGCACGGCTTCGCGGAGTTGAGCACCGAAGGCGACGGTGGCTGCTTCATCAACCAACACCTGATCCAACAATAGCCCTGGGTTATCCATTGGTGTTTTTTCGACCTTCAAATTCGTTGCTCGCCGGGTTCGCGAAAGTGTACCTGTCTGTGCACGCGGATATCGACTCAATGTGGGCGCTTTGCTGCATTTAACACGTTTGCGCCTCGTGCAACAAAGCACCAATGCTAGGAATCACCGCACTGGCGGTCAGCCCTCGCTGTCCCAGCTCTAACGATGCGCGATCGGCTGCCGCGCTGTGTAACAGTACCCCGGCGTCAAATCCAGCTGACCGGTTCTGAGGTTGTTGCACGATTAAGCTCGCCGCTAACCCGGCGAGCACATCCCCCATGCCCGCCGTCGCCATGCCGGGATTACCGTGACCGCAGACACTCACCGCGTCGGCATCACCGAAAATGCTGCCCGGCCCTTTGAGCAAACAGCGCGCCTGATAGTTACTGGCCATCGCAGCCACCGCGGCGAATGGGTCTGCAGCGACCTCTGCAACAGAGGTACCCAGCAGTGTTGCCGCCTCACCCGTGTGTGGAGTTAAAAAGAGTGGCTGCGGGGCGAACACAGCGCCCTGTTGTTGATATTTGTGTTGATACTTGTGTTGATACTTGGCCAGCCAATACAACCCGTCCGCGTCAACCAGCATGGGACCTTGATAAGCAGCCACGGCATCCATGACCTTTGCCGCCCAAGGACCCCGCCCTAAACCCGGCCCAAGCACCACGATCCCGGCGGTGGCCAGCACGCTGGCCAGCGACCGACCACCTTCTGCAACCAGCGGATCGATCCACATGGCTTCGGGGACCCGAGCCTGCAAGCCCGCTATGTTGGCAGCATCGGTGGCGACGCTGACCAGTCCCGCGCCGCTGCACAAGGCGCTTTGTGCCGCCAGAATGACAGCGCCGCCCATGCCCTTGCATCCACCGACGATCACCACGTGTCCGCGCTGATGCTTGTAGGTATCCGCAGGCACCTTGGGCATCAAGCCTGCACGCCAATGGCGCAACGGCACATGGGGATGCTGCTGGGCGTACGCAGCCGCAACCCCTAGGTCTGAAAAAAATCGCTGACCGCATAGGGCCGGGCCACGGCCAGTGAACAGTCCAACGTTGCGAGCAATAAAAGACACGGTGGCATCGGCTTGAACCGCGAGTTGCGCAGCTCCAGTGTCGGCATTCAAACCCGACGGCAAATCCAAACTCAGCACAAAAGCCTGGGTCTCATTGATTCGTGTGATTGCTTGGGCGTAACCAGGCCGAGGCGCACCCTGCCCGCCGGTGCCAAGCAGCGCATCCACGATCACCGGGTAGCGAAAGTCTGCGCCAGGGTCTTCTATCGACATGCCTGCGGCGATGGCTTGCTCACAGGCGTCACGCGCATCGCCGCGCAGTTCTTCCTTGGGCGCCAGGGCGATGAGCTGCACAGGGATACCCAAGCGCTTGGCTAGTACCGCGACCCAATACCCGTCTCCGCCGTTATTGCCTTTGCCGCAAAGAATGCTCAGACCCGGAAGCTGGGGACTGAGGCTAAGCAGCGTATCCAACGCAAACTGCGCCGCTCGCTGCATCAGCTGAGCACCGGTAAGACCCATGCCACCCGCCGAATCCGCCGCCATGGCCTGAGCATCAATGGCACGGCACGCCGCTGCGGTGTAGAGCGGTTGATCTTGAATATCGCTAGAACGATGCACTGGGGTCCTCGTCATCGGTTTTCATTGGCCATTGCTTGGCGGCTTTTCAGTATACTGACGCTTGATCTCCTGTCAGCGAGAGAGCCATTACCACACCCCCACAAACACCCCGCGATGCTTCCGAATGGGATCCAGCGCAAGTTAAAGCGCAAATTCTGGTCCAAGGCAAAGCTCTGGGTTTTGACAAAATTGCGGTTACTGACACGGACCTCTCCCAACAGGCCAGTCACCTACGACAATGGTTGGCTGCAGGTTTCGCCGGGGACATGAGCTACTTAGAGCGTAACGTGGACAAACGCCTGCAACCAGAGCTGCTGGAGCCCGACACCTGCCGCATCATTACCGCAAGGATGCAGTATCTACCCCCTGATACTCAGCCTGTTAAGGTACTCGAAAACAGCGATTTGGCGTACATATCCCGTTACGCCTTGGGCCGGGACTACCACAAAGTACTGCGGCGCAGGCTGGCAAAACTGGCCCAAAGCATCAACATGACGCTTGACCAGTCCACCCCACCTTTCCAGTATCGCGCGTTTACCGACTCCGCACCGGTGCTGGAAAAAGCCCTTGGCGAAAAAGCAGGCCTCGGCTGGATCGGCAAGCACACGCTGTTGCTGGAAAAAGAGGCGGGATCCTGGTTTTTTCTTGGGGAGATTTACACTAACGCACCGCTGCCCGCGGATACGCCCGATCATGAAGACGCCTGCGGCAAGTGCAGCGCCTGTATGACGGTGTGCCCCACCAACGCCATCGTGTCGCCGCGCCGACTGGACGCAAGGCGCTGCATTTCGTATCTCACCATCGAGCACAAGGGCACTATTGCCGAGGAATTCCGCAAAGCCATGGGGAATCGGGTATACGGTTGTGATGATTGCCAGCTTTTTTGTCCCTGGAATCGCGACGCACCCACCACCACCGAGGCGGACTTCGCCGTGCGCAACGGACTGGACAGCTCGCGCTTGGTGGATTTGTTTAATCTGTCCGAGAGCCAGTTTTTGGCGCTGACCGAGGGGTCTGCTATTCGCCGGATCGGTTACCCCCAATGGCAGCGCAACTTGGCCATCGGGCTGGGCAACAGCCAGGGCGGTGACGAAATTGTCCAGGCCCTCACCCGCGGCCTAGGACGAGTAAACCCCATGGTCGATGAGCACATCCGTTGGGCTTTGGCTCAGCTCACATCTTCCTGAACGAACAGCGTGCTGCGGTAGTAGCGCAGCTCTTCGATGGATTCGCGGATATCCGCCAACGCGGTATGCTGATTGGTCTTTTGCACCCCCGCAGCAATATTCGGATGCCAGCGTTTGGCCAGCTCTTTGATGCTGCTGACGTCGATCATGCGGTAGTGCAAATAGGATTCCAGAGTCGGCATGTAGCGGGACAAAAAGCGTCGATCTTGCCAAATCGTGTTACCGCACAACGGCGCCGAGTTCGGCGGCACATGCTTTTCTAGAAAGGCCAGAGTCAGGGCCTGAGCTTCGGTTTCGCTAACGCCTTCGCTGGCAATGCGATCGAGTAGGCCAGATGCGCTGTGGTGGGTTTGGTTCCAATCGTCCATGCCATCCAACAGCGACTGCGGCTGCGTAATAGCCAGCACGGGTCCCTCTTCTATGACGTTCAGCTCACTGTCGGTGATGATGGTCGCCATTTCGATAATGCGGTCGTGATTGGGGTTCAGTCCCGTCATTTCCAAATCGATCCATACCAGATCAGAACTCACTGATTTCTCCTGTTCAGGGATTAGTTTCGGCTATCATGCGCATCTAACCATAGCCGTGGAGGCCTTGTGTACCACCAACATCCGGTAGAAGTGCTAGAACCCGACGCCGTCGCTGACTTGCCCGAAAGCGATACGCTGTTGGTGCAGGTGACATCCTCAGCTCTATACGAGCAAGCCCATATTCCTGGCGCTGTGCTCGTGGAACCGTCAGAACTGGTCTGCGGCATCCCTCCTGCCACCGGCAAAATGCCAGCGCTGGCGCAGATCCAAAGCACCCTGGCAAGAATAGGTTATCACCCAGATCAGCAGATCATCGCCTTTGACGACGAAGGCGGCGGCTGGGCTGGGCGTTTTTTTTGGACCCTGGACGTCATCGGTCATCACGACTGGGCCTACTTAGATGGCGGTTTACATGCATGGCATGGCGCCAAGCTACCGCTGGTTCAAGGTTCCGGCCAGACCGAATCCAGCCCGATCCTAGAGTTAACCGCGGACTCCGGCCCCATCGCCGAGATGACAGATGTACTCGCCGCCATCAACGATGATTCCACACTGATTTGGGATGTGCGTTCCGCAGAGGAATTTGCCGGGCTGCGCTCGGGTTCGCCGCGACGAGGACACATACCCGGCGCAATAAACCTAGATTGGGAACTGCTCAAAGACGGTAATCGGCAGCTTCGTCTGGTGGAAAACCTAGAAGAGCTGGCGGAATCCTTGGGCTTGCTGGATGCAGAAAAGATAATCACCCACTGCCAGACCCACCATCGGTCAGGACTGTCGTACTTGGTGGGCCGGCTGCTGGATCTGAACATCAAGGCCTACCATGGCTCGTGGGCTGAGTGGGGCAACGACCCCAATACACCCATTATCAACCCTTCGGAGGGAGATCTGCCATGAGCGGTTTTTTTCTGGGATTGCAAAAAGTGCTGCCTCAACACGCGCTATCGCGCTTGGTTGGCTGGCTGGCGCAAAGCGAAAACACCCTGATTCGCCGCGGATTTATTCATCTGTTCGCCAAGGCTTACGATATCTCCCTGGCAGACGCCCAGCGTAAAAACTTAGACGACTACACCAGCTTCAACGACTTCTTCACCCGGGCTCTGGCCGAAGGTGCCAGACCCCTGCCGGAACAACCCAAGGCCCTGGCTTGTCCGGTGGACGGCACGGTGAGTCAGCTCGGACAGATTCAAAGAGACCAGCTGATGCAGGCCAAGGGCCATCAGTACACACTAAATTCGTTGGCGGGCGAGACCGGCAAAGGCTTTGAAAATGGCGACTTTTGCACCATTTATCTGGCACCCAGCAACTATCACCGCATTCACCTACCCTGCGACGCCAAGCTGGTAGAAACCCGCGCCGTTCCCGGGGCGCTGTTTTCCGTAAACGGCGTTACCGAGGCGGGCATACCCGGGTTGTTTTGTCGTAACGAGCGACTGGTATGTCGCTTTGAAACCGAGTTCGGCCCCATGCTATTGGTGCTGGTTGGCGCATTGATTGTGGCTTCGATTGAAACCGTCTGGCCCGGACCCGCCTCACCTTATCGTGAAGAGATCGTTACCACTCACGATCAAGCGTTTAGGCGCGGGGATGAGATCGGACGTTTCTTGCTGGGCTCTACGGTTATTTGTTGCTTTGCTCAAAACAGCGTCAAACTTAATGACAATTTTGCTGCGGGGACTATTGTGCGTCTGGGCGAAACCCTTGGGAGCATTAACACCGACTAACGGCCCAAACTTAAATCAGGGGCATGACGATGATTGAAACATTCACTCAACCCTACCCATGGGACGCTATTGACCACGCTACCCAGACCACTGGGGCCGCTATTCTCAAAGGCGTGCTGGCGCCAAGCCTGCTGAAGTCTCTCAACCATGAAGTGGAGAGCTTTTTGGCTTCCTCCCATCTCGGGCTACCAGACAGCGGATCAGATTCTTACGATCGCTTTCTCGGGCACAACACTATCCGCCTACATGGACTGATCGAAAAGTTCGCATCCAGCGCCTCGATCATTGGCAATGCAGACATAGTCAATTGGGCACGCCGCGCTATGGAACCACAGGCCGGGGACATTCTGCTGAATGCCGGAGAGCTGATCGAGATCAAACCCGGCGAACCGCGTCAGCAAGCTCACCGAGATTCAGACTCTTGGCCCATTCCTTTGACCCCACACCCTTTTATCGTGAACGCCATCTATGCTCTGGATGATTTCACAGCAGAAAACGGCGCCACTTGGATAGCTCCCGGTAGCTGGGAGTGGCACAAAGACCGTCGCGCGGAAGCCACAGACTACGAGCGAGCGATCATGGGGCGCGGTGATGCCATTATTTTTCGCGGTGACCTGATTCATCGAGGCGGGGCAAATGACAGCGACAGTCCGCGTAGAGGCATGTCAATTTCTTACTGCGTGGGCTGGTTGAGAACCGTTGAAAACGTCTTTATGAATCATTCGCTGGATACCATGCGTGGACAGAGCGATCTCATCAAAGCCTTGCTTGGCTATGGAGCCTACGATGGCGAAGAACAGCGTACGGGGTTGTTAGGACTGTATGAGAACGGGCATCCGGGCCAGTATTTGTTGGATCACTGACCCTAGGTGTTAAATTCATTTTCGGGTGAGAGTTGATCAGGCTCCTCGGAACGCTAATACCTGGGACAGGTCAGAAGCCCCAACCGCCAACATCACCAACCGATCAAAACCCACAGCCACACCGGCGCATGCAGGCATACCGTGTGTTAACGCCGCCAAGAAAGCCTCGTCCACTTTCATCCTAGGCAGATCGCGCTGTTGGCGTACTTCGGCATCCGTTGCGAATCGCTGGCGGTGTTCCTCTGGATCCTGCAGCTCCCAGTAGCCGTTAGCGATTTCCACGCCGTCGATCACCAGCTCAAAGCGGGCCGCAGTTTGTCCATCGGAATTAATGCGAGCCAGCGCTGCCTGATCTGCCGGGTAATCGGTGATGAAAAACCGCCCAGGCGTTAGCCCCTCGCAGGCTTCGGCGAAGGCAAGATCTAGAGCGTCGCGGGGGCGCTCTCTAGCGTCACCAACCAGATCCGCGTAGCTCAGACGCTGGTAGGGTTTGGGTCCCAGCAACAAGTCCACCAAATCGGCCACTTCATGCATCAGCTGATGATGGTCAAAGCCTAGGCGATACCACTCCAGCATGGTGAATTCGGGATTGTGCAGCCGACCCTGCTCGCCGTGGCGAAAGGCCGGTGCCAGCTGATAACAACTGGGCATGCCAGCGGCCAACAAGCGTTTAATGTGATACTCAGGCGAGGTTTGCAGGTAGCCGTAGCCTGGCACCTGGACGCTTTGCACATCGGGCTCTGTGACCGACTGCGAAGCTAGCACCGGGGTTTGCACTTCGACCACCTGACGCTGAGCGAAAAAGGCTCTGGCCTGGGCAAGTAAACCGGCGCGCTGCTGCAGGTGCTCGATACTCGCCGAGGGCCGCCACTCACTCATGAATGCTTGAGCTACTAGGTTTTGGCGCGGGAGACGTATTCGCCGGTTCGAGTGTCCACCCTCAGCACATCACCAATGTTGATGAACAAAGGCACGCCCTTAATGGTGGCGCCGGTGGATAGCGTCGCTGGCTTGGTGCCACCGTTGGCGGTGTCGCCCTTCAAACCCGGATCAGTATCAGTGACTTCTAGCTCAACAAAATTTGGCGGGGTTACAGCGATGGGATCGTTGTTCCAAAGGGTCACTTGATAGATATCTTGCTCTTTAAGCCAGTTCTGGCAGTCCGCTACTGCAGACGCGCCAGCGGCAACCTGCTCGTAGCTGTCGTCGGTTTTCATGAAGTGCCAAAACTCGCCGTCGGTGTACAGATACTCCATATCCAGATCAATGACGTCTGCCGCTTCGATACTTTCGCCGGACTTGAAGGTACGTTCCCAAACGCGTCCGTTCATAAGGTTACGCATTTTTACTCGGTTGAACGCTTGTCCCTTACCCGGTTTTACGAACTCGTTTTCCAAAATGTTGCAGGGGTCGCCGTCCAGCATCACTTTCATGCCCGAGCGGAATTCGTTGGTAGAATAGGTAGCCATAATTTTGCAGTCATCTGTTGGTAAGTCGTCATGATACCCCCGAACCAAACGCCTTGGCAGTCCGACGCATGGCAAAAGCTGCTGCAGAATGCCTTTCGCCAGCCTCAAGCCCTACTCGACTACCTGGGGCTAGAACACCATAACCACGCCATTGATCACCAACCTGACTTCAAGATGCTGGTGCCAGAGCCGTTTGCCCAGCGCATGCAGCATGGCGACGCCGCAGATCCGTTGCTGCTGCAAGTCTTATCCGTCACGCGAGAACGTCAGCATGCCGAGGGATTCAGCCCGGATCCGCTGATGGAAACAAATCCAGCATTCGCTTTTCAGCGCGCCCCAACCTTGATTCAAAAATACCTAGGCCGAGTTTTACTGATCGCCACACCCGGCTGCGCGGTTAACTGCCGGTACTGCTTTCGACGGCATTTTCCGTATCAAGAACATCGGCCAGCTGCTCACAGCGAAGCTTTGACCGTTATCCGCAACGATGCCGCAATTCACGAAGTTATTTTGTCTGGCGGAGATCCGCTGCTGCTGTCTGACAAAGCCTTGGCGGAGCTGCTGGATCAAATCAATGGGATTAGTCACATCAAACGCATTCGCGTTCACAGTCGATTACCCATTGTGCTGCCCCAGCGCGTGACCACTGAGCTGGTGAACACTTTATACAACAGCCGATGCCCCATCACTTTGGTGGTTCACAGCAACCATCCCCAGGAACTTGATGAGCAAACCCATGCTGCCTTCACCGCTTTGCGCAGCGCCGCGGTGCACTTACTTAACCAAAGCGTGCTGCTGCACCGGGTTAACGATGATGCTGACACCCTGTGCAGGCTCTCGGAAAAACTGTTCGACCAAGGCGTGATGCCCTATTACCTGCACATGCCTGACGCGGTGGCCGGCACCGATCATTTCTTCGTGTCCGATCAGTCCGGGTGCCAACTGCACGAAAAGATGCGGCGGCAACTGCCCGGTTACTTGCTGCCTCGGCTGGTTAGGGAAGAGCCCGGCAAAGTTGCTAAATCTCCCGTTGCCGAAACCATCCCCTTACTCAATCAATCCTGAATTGAAGGAGATTTCGGTTAGACCCCTGGCACCGATGCTTCCGGGGAGTTGGCCTCATGGGCCAGGTTTTACTCGTAACTGTTGCCAGTAACCTTTGCCAGTAACGGCTAACTCAACAGAGCGCGCCCCACCGCGGTGTACTGATTGTCTTTGGCGAACACCACATGATTCGAGGCTACCGCAATATCCCTTACCGCCCGCTGCACCGGATTATCCAAGTGGCCACCACTGGCGCCGGTCGCGTCCGCAATCTGCAGCGCCGCCTCTTTGCAGCTGTGTACGGCATAGGATTGTTGTGCCAGCCAATGCCCGCGTTCAGCACTGCTGGATTGGTTACGCTTAGCCATTACCTCTTTGAGTACGCTGCGCATGACCAGTTCCGCTGCTTCTATCTTCAGCGCCACCTCGCCCAATAGCTTTGTCACGTCGGGCTGAGGCATCCCGGCTCGAAGCGCCTTTTGCTCATGCTTTGCACGCACTTGCTGAGCAAAGTGGTTAAGCACCGATTGCGCCGCACCCAGAATAGGCAGCCCCGCAGCAAAACCCAGTACCGGCATCAGTGGCGTGCGATACAACGAACCGTCAAATCGCTCTGCGATACCGCTGGTGGCATCTAGGATTTGCTGAAACGGCAACGCGCGATCTTCGGGAACAAATGCGTCGTCTATTTTGAAGTCCCAAGAGCCCGTGGCGCACATGCCGTTCATATGCCAGGTGTCTATGGGTTCAACGTCGCTCACGGGCAGCAAGAAGAACATGGGAGTTGGCACATCCTCGATCACAGCCATACCACCGGCTAACACCCAACTGCTGTGTAATATGCCAGTGCCCCATTGCCACAACCCGCTCAATCGATAACCCCCTTGCACGGGTTTTGCTGAACCTGCGCCCACATTCAACGTTGCTGGGGCCAGTGCGTAATTATTGTCTGCCAACACCGTTTTGCAGACGCTGTCCGAGTAGTTGAGCAACCACAAGTTGTGCTCAATCAAAAACCCAGTCAGCCAACCCATAGACGCATCAGCTCGGGACAGAGTGAGCACAACCTCAAAAAACGTATCCAAATCCTCCTCATGGCCGCCGTAGGCCTTGGGCACCATCAGCGCAAACAAGCCACTGTCCGCCACGGCTGACATGACGTGGTCTAACGGACGGCGTGCGATTTCCGCCTCCCGAGCGTGGTCTGCAAACAGGGGTGCTAGGTTTTGGGCTTGTTGAAGCAGATCGGACATCGTGTTCTATCAACCTTGTGCGCTAGAGCGATAACTTGAGCATAGCGCCTTTGAGCATCGTATTGATTATCAATTGTTCACAATCTGTGTTGTGATTGCTGCCCGTTTTAGTGCAATCCGTGTTTGCCCCCGCAGGCGATCAACAGCGGCAAATTTGGGAAACCGGATTCGCCAAACGACGTAACACAACCGCCCAACCAAGCCATTGGCTAGGATCCCGGGCCAGCGCAAACAGGAATTCTTATGACCGCAACCCATCAACCCGGCACCCCAAAGGGCTGCGAACGCATCGCTTACGCGGTGGGCTTTCAGGAAAACGCCACCTACAGCGATGTCTATGGTGGCGGTGGCGCGGTGGTTGGACTGGACTGTCATTTGCTGCGGCCGATCAATCAGCCCAGCGATACCCTCATCGTATTTATGCATCCGGTGGGCGGCGGCATGTATCTACCCATGGTGCGAGAACTGGCCCGTCAAGGTCACCACGTGTTGTGGGCTAACTCTCGCTATCGGGGCGCGGACTATGCGTTGATCATGGAAAAAGTCGCTTGCGACCTTGGGGAAGCCATCTGCGATGCGCGAGATCGGCTGGGATATACAAATATTGTGTTGGCAGGCTGGTCCGGGGGCGGCTCGCTGATGATGTGGTATCAGGCCTTGGCTGAAGATGGTCAGGGCATAAGCCAGACCGCCGCTGGCGACCCGTACACGGTGGCGGCTGATCGACTACCGCCTGCTAACTCAGTAATGATGCTGGCGGCCCATGTCAGTCGGCATCGCATTTTTACCGAGTGGATCGATCCGTCCATTACCGACGAGGCTCGACCAGACCGGCGTGATGCCGAACTCAATCTTTATGATCCAACCAATCCCAACCAACCGCCCTATAGCGCAGATTTTCTGGAGCGATTCGCTCAGGCCCAGATCGATCGCAACCGGCGCATTACTCAGTGGGTGCGGGAAAAACTGGCAGACATCCGAGCATCCGATAGTCCTTGGAGAGAATTCGCTTTTACCGTCCACGGCACCATGGCGGACCCGCGATGGCTCGACCCAACCATCGAACCCAGCGACCGCACACCGGGCACCTGCTATTTAGGCGACCCCAAAATTGTCAATGACGGCCCGGTGGGACTCGCGCGTTTTTGCACCCTACGCAGTTGGCTCAGCCAGTGGAGTATTGATGATGCCCAATGCGACGCCATTAGCGCTGGCGGCAAGATAAGCGTTCCCGTACTGGTAGTAGGCAACTCAGCCGATGATGCCTGCACCCCCAGTCATACCCACCGACTTTTTGACGCGGTATCCCACGAACAAAAACAGCTGCATGTGGTTCAGGGAGCGACTCACTATTACACGGGATCGAATGGCGCGGCACATCTGGCCGAGGCTAGTGCGGTCATCGGCGAATTCGTTACCAACAATCAATAATCCACCGACATAGGAAACAAGGCATGACAGATGTATCGAATCAGGTATTCATTATCACCGGCGGCAATGGCGGCATTGGCCTAGGCATGGCTGAAGGCATTGCGGCGGCAGGCGGCTCGGTTGCCATCTGGGGCAGAAATGAAACCAAAAATGCCGAGGCTCTGGAGGCCCTGAACGCCTTGGGAGGCATCCACCGCGCCTATGTTTGTGACGTGGGCGATGAAGCGCAAATTGTTCAGTGCATGAAGCAAACCACTGACGATTTCGGTCGCCTGGACGGACTGTTCGCCAACGCTGGCCGCGGTGGCACTGGCAAGTCGTTTGTGGACATGTCGCTGGCGGACTGGCGATCGGTTATGGCCATCAATTTGGACGGGGTTTTTCTGACCCTGCGCGAAGCGGCCAAAGTGCTGATCGAGCAAGGCGAAGGCGGGAGCTTGGTCGCGGTGTCGTCCACATCCGCCATTCACGGCGCGGCGGGCAACGAGGCTTATGGCACAGCGAAGACTGGCTTGAATGGTTTGGTGCGCGCCCTTGCAGTGGGTCTTGCCCGTCACAATATCCGGGTGAATTCGTTGTTACCGGGCTGGACCAAAACCGACCTGGCCTCGGGTGGCTACGAAAACGATACCTTTCGCACCGTGACCACCAAACGCACCCCGGTACGGCGTTGGGCAGACCCCAGCGAGTTCAGACAAGTGGGCGCGTTTTTGGCAGACACGTCACTGTCATTCCATACCGGACAGGAAGTGGTCGTGGACGGGGGATATACCGTCTTTTAGCCCACGGCTCGCTTAGACGGGGTCGCTGATCCCGTCTAAGGTTTTGACGTTTGCGGTCAAACCCAGGCCCAGCCAACGCTGCAGCTCCGGGCTTAGCTGGGCTTTGGTTGCCGAAGACAAACCCACATTGAAGTTCCACTGTGGTCGAATAAAAGAGCGCACGTAGTAACCAAACAGCAGCGCTCGTTCTTGATCTTGGGTGCGGTTTTCTCCGGAGGTGTGCCACAGCCGCCCCTCCATAACGATTAGGCTGCCCGCCTCGGCCTCAAAGGGCACCATGGCCTGCTTGGGATCTGCGGGCAAATCGCCTCGACGCTGAAATCGATGGCTACCGGGCAGATATAGCGTGGCGCCATTGTCGGCGTAGACATCGTCCAAACACCAAATGGCGTTAACGCTCCATGGTGCGTGCCAAGGTTCAGGAATGACGATGGCCAGATCCGAATGAATCGCCATGGAACCACTGCCCGGCTTGGCGATGTTGGCGGTGAAGTTAGAGATGATGAAATCGTCGTCCAACACCCATTTGGCGGCGTCGATGGCCATCGGATGCGCGATCAATTCTTGGAACACTGGGTCTAAATCCAACAAATTGAAAACACGCACGTTCGCGTCGTTTGGATCTAGGTTCTTAACGTAGGTGGCTATGCCTCGCCGTCTACTTTCCTCTGCTGCGGCCTCCAGCTTGGCTCGGGTCTGAGCGGCCTGATCGGGACTGAGAACACCGGGCAGAACGCAAAACCCCTCTTCGCATAACGCAGCTTTATTCGCTTCTGACAACATTGCGTATCCCCTCTTACGACCACAGCCTAGCAATGCGCGCGCCCCTGAACCAGCAGCACGCCTGCCCATGACACCCTACCTACGGCTAATGGAAAGTGACTGCTATGCTCGCCTACACGCAACCACCGGTGCCATAGGAGTCTGAAGTGAGCTATCAATTTATTCGCGTCGCAACGGCGAACCACATCACCCGAGTAACCCTGAATCGGCCAGAGGTCATGAACGCCCTGCATGGGCCCATGCATGAAGAACTGGAGGATGCGTTCAATGACTTCGCTGCAGACGACCAACAGTATCTGTGCGTCATCGACGGCGCCGGCGACAAGGCGTTTTGCGCCGGTAGCGATCTGACCGCTATCGCGGCTCAGGGTCGCCACGCCGAATACCCAGCCCACGGCTACGCGGGCTTGATTGAGCGCTTTGATTTGAACAAGCCACTTATCGCGGCGGTTGATGGTTACGCCTTGGGCGGGGGATTCGAGATCGCTCTGGCCTGCGACATCATCTTGGCCACCGAGCGCTCGTCTTTTGGCCTGCCCGAACCCTTGGTGGGCGCTGTGGCCTTGGGCGGCGGTGTGCACCGACTGGCGCGACAGATCGGCCTGAAGCAGGCCATGGGCATGGTGCTCAGCGCTGATCGCGTTGCAGCGGCGGAGGGTTTTCGCATGGGCTTCGTTACACAAACCGTTGCAAACGATGCGCTAGAGACCGCCATCGAGGACTGGTGTCAAAAGATCTTGGCCGGAGCGCCTTTGGCGATACAAGCGTCGAAAGAGGCCATGATGAAAGGGCTAGATGAGGACAGCCTGGCCCAAGCCATCTCTGCTCAAGAAAATTATCCGGGGTTTTATCGCTGGCGACGATCTGATGATGCGAAGGAAGGCCCCAAGGCTTTCGCGGAAAAACGCGCACCACGCTGGTCGGGCAACTAACTCGCGATGACCAAGCAGCCAGCGCTCATTGACGAGGCACTAATCGTCCCGGGTCAGCGCCTGCTCAACGTCTAGATCACTGAACCCGATCAAATACAAAATAGCGTCCAGGCCAAAATTGGAGATGGAGTGTCTGGCGCTTTCCCGAACGATGCTCTTAGCATGGTAGGCCACCCCGAGCCCGGCCTGCTGCAACATAGGCAGATCGTTAGCGCCGTCGCCTACGGCGATGGTCTGAGCCAGCGATATACCCTCTTTCTCGGCAATCTGACGCAGCAAATCCGCTTTGCGTTGTGCATCAACGATGTCACCAATCACCTTGCCGGTCATGACGCCGTCCACCACTTCTAGCTCGTTTGCATAGACGTAATCGATACCCAGCTGGCGCTGCAGGTATTCGCCCACGTATTGAAATCCACCAGAGAACACCGCGATGGTGTAGCCAAAATGCTTAAGGGCCTTAATCAAACGATGCGCGCCGGTGTTCAGCGCCACGGATTCGGCAACGTCATGCAGCACCGTTGCGGGCATTCCCTGTAGCAGTGCCGCGCGCTGTCTGAAGCTCTCTTTAAAATCCAGCTGCCCGGCCATAGCTGACTCGGTTATGGCCACTACTTGGTCGCCCACCCCATGACGCTTAGCCAGCTCGTCCATGACTTCTTCAGCGATTAACGTGGAGTCCATATCAAAGGCTACCAGCCGCCGGTTGCGACGAAACACCGAGTCTCGTTGCAGACTGACATCGAATTCGCTGTCTTCGGCAAGCTTTAACAAATCCGCCTGAAACGCCGCGCTGTTTTCCAGCACCCCGCTCAATCGCATTTCAATGCCAAAGCGTTGATCCGCGTCATCGGACAAGTTACGGGGTTTGGTTAAACGCCGGACCGTATCGATGTTCATTCGATACTGGTGGGTTAAAGCACTGACAGCCTGTAGCGGCTGGGCGGTACTTTCACTGGCTAGTAACGTCAAAATCAGCGGGCTGTTGAAGCTGGTTTGCGACCACGCCGCGTAGTCTTGAGCTTGCACATGCTGCAGGCGCAACGCCGAGTCGGTTTGCGCGCAGTGAGCTGTTATGGCGGCACTGAGCGCCTCGGGGTTAGGCGAGGAAACCAGCAAGCCAAGGGCTAGCTCGTCGTGGATCACCGCCTGACCCATATCTAAAATCTGGGCATCGTGGTCC
>JAYOSS010000045.1:9947-16613 GCA_038139355.1 Gammaproteobacteria bacterium | reverse complement strand
TCCAAGTCGTTAAAAGCCTCGCTGAAGGCATTCAAAGCAGCAATGGTGGTTGGGTTGTCGGACAAGGTCTGCAATTGATGGGTGGTCTGTCCGAAATAGCGACTTATTTCGGAGCTTTTGGCACTTTGAATCGCAATAAGTCGATCATAAGTTATCGTTTCGATAGAGCGTTTGCTGTCTAGGTAGCTGATTAATCCAACGCTGAGACCGGTGGCAACGCATATAAGGATCAAGAATATAGAGGTTTTACCTGCCAATTTGAGATTGAGCATCAGAGTGCGCCGATTGATTCGTTTATCGAAGAGAGTTGTTCAAGAATCGATACTGTTAACTTTTAGTTGTTATTTGTGATTTGGTGGATGAGCGGTATCAAAAACAAGTTAAACGGTAGGATTGACACATTGCTGTGGAATCAACACGGTATGACGTTAGGACGTGGACGAGAGCCGGTGCCACAAAGTGGGATGCGGCGGTGCCTAGCCTGTTTTGTTTTGACGGTGTATGCCCTGTTTGCGGCTGTGAGTTGCGGTAGCGACAGAGATCCCGCCCCCAAGGGCGTTATGTCTCGTACTAACGACGCTAGCCCCGACAAAAACGACACGCATGGGCGTCTCCCGCAAGCCCCGGTACGCTACACCGAACACTTGGTTTGTCAGCTTGAGGAAGAAAACCCAGGTTGGCAGCATTTGTACCGACTGGATCTGCAGCGACCGGGAGCGGAGTTTGTGGGTGGTCAGGGCGGCAGAATCGCCACCCTGCAAAGCCACACGATGGGGGTGAGCGCAGATTGGGTCTCGATGACTTTTGATCCCAGTTCTCAATCCAAGGATCAGAGTGTTGGGCTCAAAACATTCCAAGTGCATATTCATAGAAGCACCTTGGTGTATCGCTGGTTTTGGGGAGCAGGCCAAAGTCAGCAGCCACCTGCTGGAACACCGGATATGCAGGGCCGGTGCGCGCTGCTGGATGCAAAGCACTTAGTCGCGTACCCCACCGCATAGCTCATAGGGGCCAGAGGGATAGGAAAATCCTTACACACAGACACCAGGCCTGAGTTTTGCGGTCATATCGAGCTGCCGAAGCAAGGCCCTCGCTGCTGCACCAATTCTTGGAGAAATTTTGTCCTGCAAACCCTACTTTGCGAGCGACTGCAAGAGGTGACGACGCTTGCAGGATCCCGCAGAATCGGTCGAGTTGAAAACACTGAGGAGAAACCTGTGAGTGAGGCGTGGATTATAGATGCTGCTCGAACACCGCGTGGCGTGGGCAAGCAAGGCAAGGGAGCGCTCTGGGAGGTGCACCCACAAAAACTGTTATCTACGGTGCTCAAGGCATTGGTGGAACGCAATGGTCTAGACACCGGTGAGATCGACGATGTCATCATGTCTTGCAGTACTCAATTCCAAAAGCAGGGCGCGTGCGTGGCCCGCATGGCGGCTTTAGATGCAGGGTTCTCCACCAAGGCGTCTGGCATGACGCTGGATCGATTCTGTGGTGGTGGCATTACATCCGTGAACCTAGCCGCGGCCAACATCATGTCGGGTATGGAAGACCTGATTATTGCCGGTGGGGTAGAAATGATGTCTTACACCCGCAGCGAAGCGCCGCCTAATCCGTTGGATGCGGGTAACCTAGATCTGCGTCAACGCTATCCGCAACTCAACGTGGGTATCGCCGCGGATATCATCGCCACGGAAGAGAACTTCAGCAGAGAGGATCTGGATGCATTTTCCTTAGCGAGTCAGCAGCGTGCTGGCCGCGCTTTGGAAACTGGCGCCTTCAACAATTCATTGGTGCCTGTGCACAACCCAGACGGTACCTTGGCGTTGGATCACGAAGAATATCCCCGTCCGCAAACCACAGCCGAATCCCTAGCCACGCTACAGCCAGCTTTCGAAGGCTTGATGGATATGGAATTTTTTGATTCTGGACGCAGCTATCGTGAGATGGTGGCAGAACGATGGCCGGGACTGGTGGTGGAGCATCGGCACCATGCGGGCAGCTCCTCTGGTGTTGTGGATGGTGCCGGTGCCTTGGTCATGGCCTCTCCAGATTACGCACAAAAAAATGATCTAAAACCACGAGCTCGAATCGTTGCCATGGCCAACATGGGCCATTCGCCGGAGTACATTCTCAATGCACCGGTAGACGCGGCGAAAAAAGTGCTGAGTAAAGCGGGCATGACTTTGGATGACATCGATCTGTTTGAAGTCAATGAGGCGTTCGCAGTGGTGCCGATGAAATTCATGCGGGATCTGAATGTAGATCACGACAAGGTTAACGTTAATGGCGGTGCCATTGCCCTGGGCCATCCCATTGGCGCCACAGGCTCCATGCTCATCGGTACCGCTTTGGACGAGCTGGAGCGAAGAGGGCAATCCACGGCTTTGGTAACCATGTGTGCTGCAGGCGGCATGGCACCAGCGGTCATTATCGAACGTCTATAGATCGGTCCCGCAGACCGGATAGATTGTTCGCCCAAGGTTAGCAACAACAGGGCACAGCCCTGTTGTCGGCTAAACGAATTTTATTAGTAAGGAACCACAACATGGAAAACGCAAACCAGCTGGAGGCTTTTCGCAGCGATGTCAGGGATTGGGTCAAAGCCAACTTCCCGGCGAGCTTGGCAGGCCAAGATCTCGCGGCATTAGCAGGCGGAGAGAGTGGCGCGAAAGCCAGTGACGATGTCAAAACCGCCATGGAAACCTGGCGGCAGCGGCTAGCGGAAAAGGGCTGGGGCGCGCCTACTTGGCCGGTGCAATATGGCGGGGCAGGGTTGTCAGATCCAGAAGCCAATGTGCTTGGCGAAGAAATTTTTGCTGCGGGTGCCTACAACCCAATTCCTCACATGACTGGTATGGGCGTCACCATGGTCGGACCGACCTTGCTCGAATACGGCACCGATGAGCAAAAAGATCGGCATCTGAAGGGGATCGCTAGCGGTGAAATTCGCTGGTGTCTGGGGCTTTCTGAACCTAATGCGGGATCGGATTTGGCCTCTTTGTCCACCAAGGCAGAAGACAAGGGTGATTATTTTGCCCTGAACGGTCAAAAGATCTGGACCTCTGGCGCGAATATTTCTCAGTGGTGTGGCGCCTTGGTGCGCACGGATACCGATGCAGGCAAGCGCGATGGCATCAGTTTCGTCATGTTGCCTATGCAACAAGACGGCGTAGAGACTCGACCCATTCGGCTGATTTCTGGCGTCTCGCCGTTTTGCGAGACCTACTTTACCGATGCACGGGCCGAAAAAGGCGATCTGTTGGGCAACCTGAACGACGGCTGGAGCGTGGTTAAGCGGCTGTTGCAACATGAACGTCAGAGTCAAACCGGCGGCCGTGGCATCAGCCAGCTGGATTCCGAGCCATTGCATGTGAAAGCAACACGATTTGTGGGGCTGGACGACCAAGGGGCCTTGGCGGACAAAGATTTGCGTCAGCGTCTGGTGCGTAACTACATGGACGCAACCGCCCATCGACTCACCGCTCAGCGGATTACCGATGAAGCGGCTGGCCGGGTAGAGGTCAGCGCCGCGGCGTCGATTTTGAAGAACTCCAACACCAGAGTGGCGCAAAATAAAGCGGAACTGGCGCTTGAGATCATGGGCAGTCAGGGCATCGGTTGGTCCGGAGATGACTTTGCGGAAGACGAATTAGGCATTGTCCGAGAGTGGTTGGCTGGCAAGGCGATGTCGATCTACGGCGGGTCCTATGAAGTACAAAACAACATCATTTCCAAGAACGTACTTGGGTTACCGGAAACCACGCAAAAGGGGTAATCCAATGATTCAGCAGATAAGGGTAGGGGGCATATCATGGCAGCGCTGACAGAAGAACAATCGATACTCAAAGACCAGGCAAGTTCCTGGGTTGAAACCCAATTCCCGGTACAAAAGTTCCGGGAGTTCCGTAACAGCAACAGTGATGGCGGGTTCGATCCTCAGGCTTGGTCCGCCATGGTTGAGATGGGTTGGACCGGCATTCTAGTACCAGAAAACTACGGTGGTTCTGGTCTGGGATACCTGACGTTTGGGCTGATTCTTGAGCAATTGGGTCGCCAGCTCTGTGCGTCACCGTTGTTTGCCTCGGCTTATGTTGGCGCTACCGCCATCACCCTAGGTGGCGACGAGGAGCAAAAACAACATTGGCTGCCGAAGATTGTCGATGGCAGTGAAATCCTGACCCTGGCGGTAGATGAGCAGCCTAGGCATCAGCGTGATCAGATCCAGTGCTCCGCGGTGAGCAATGATCAGGGATACGTCCTCAGCGGCGCAAAAACCTTTGTGCTGGAGGGGATGAGTGCAACCACGATTATCGTGGCGGCCAAGAGCGCTGATGGGTCTATTGACCTATTCTTGGTGCCGGCTGACAGTGCGGGCATGTCCCGTCAGACCATGGCCACACTAGACTCCAGGGACTACGCCCGGTTGACCCTTAGCGATGTGCAGGTCAGTGGCGATGCTCGGTTGGGTGCGCTTGCCGGTAGCGAGCTGTACGAGCAGGTGTTGGATCGAGCTTGTGCGGGTATCGCCATGGAAATGTTGGGCGTGGGCTGCTATGCCTTCGAAATGACCTTGGATTACCTGAAAACGCGAAAGCAATTTGGTCAAGTCATTGGTTCGTTTCAAGCCCTAGGGCACCGGGCTGCGGAACTGTATTCCGCTCAGGAAATGGCGCGATCCTGTGCCGAGGCAGGCGTTACCGCTATTGATCAAAATGCCGATGATCAGGCGGCTATGAGTGCGTTATCAAAGGCTAAGACTGGAGAGTTCCTCTTTGACATGTCAAACCAGCTCATCCAAATCCACGGTGGGATTGGCATGACTGATGAGTTTGACGCCGGGCTTTATTTAAAGCGCGCTCGAGCCTTGGAGGCGACATACGGCAACCAAGCGATGCACCGGGATCGCTACGCGACTTTGCTAGGGTTTTAGGGATTCACGCGGTCTAGGGGACTTTTGTCTCTGCAAAAAAAAGCCGGGGGATCCCGGCTTTTTTGTGGACTGGGATGCGGTTTAGCGGCGGGTACGATTCCAGCCCTCTAAAGCGCCACTCATATCCAACAACTGGTCTTTGTGCTCCAACAGATCCTCGTATTCGGCGTCTACGCCCAGCTCAAGATCAGTGTTGTTGAACACGGCACAGGTGGAAAAACGTCCGCCACCGGCTTGAATAATCTTGCCGTTTGGCGCGTCTTCGCTGGACATGAGCAGTACCGCCGGCGTCACCAGTCTTGGGTGTACATCATCATCGGGGTTCTCGGGATCTAGGTCTTCCCGGCCAGGAATGGTGGCGATCAAGCGCGTAGCGGCGCTGGGCGCCAGACCGTTAACTCGGATATTTTTGGAAGCCCCTTCAATGGCCAAGACATTGATCAGGCCCAGCATGCCCATCTTGGCGGCGCCATAGTTGGCTTGACCGAAGTTACCGTAAATTCCCGATGTGGAACTGGTCAGCACGATACGGCCGTAGTTCTTTTCGTACATGATCGGCCAAGCCGCGTGAGTCACGTAGGCACTGCCGTTCAAGTGCACATCCATGACCAGGTCCCAATCGTCCAAGGACATGTTCTTAAAACTCTTGTCGCGCAGAATGCCCGCATTGTTGATGAGAATGTCTACGGTACCGAATTCCGCCACGGCATCGTCGATGATGGATTTGGCTCCTTCACGAGTAGAAACCGATGCCTTATTAGCGATAGCGATACCGCCGGCTTGACGAATTTCTTCTACCACCACATCGGCCATATCACTGGCGCCTACGCCGTCACCGCTGCCGCCCAAGTCGTTCACAACGACTTTGGCGCCACGCTTGGCAAACTCTAGGGCATGGGACTTGCCGAGGCCGCCGCCGGCACCGGTAACAACAACTACTTTATCTTCAAATTCGCTCATTAACTTTCCTTGAGTGGGGGTGAAAAAAGAACCCGCAGCCTAGAAAAAAATCCTACCTTGGGCAATGTCATGTGGCCTCAACAGCCTGTCCTGGGCACTGGTGGGTGACTCTAAAGCGCTAACCCCGGCGCACCAGCGATGGTTAGGCGATGCAGTTCCCGGGCGTGACCGTCATAGCCGCCATTGGCTTTATGCAGGACAGAACGGTTATCCCAGATCACCAGCATGTTGGGCTCCCAGTAATGGGTGTATTGAAACTCTTCTCGGGTTTGCCAATGGTACAAATCCATAATGAGTTGTCGGCTTTCTTCTTCGTCGAGGCCCTCGATGGTGTGGATATAGCCCACGGTGCCAAAAATCGTGTCAGCGTCGCTTTCTGGGTGTTTCGCAATGATCGGATGCGGCTGAGACTTTTTCGCTTGATCAGAAAATAGAATCTTCATGCTGCGATCATTGCCTTGATCTCGGGTGCCATAGGTGCCGTCTGGCCCGTAAGCAGCGGCGGCAGAATGTAGAGCAATTTTGCCCTGCAACCGCTGGCGCAGATCCGCGGGCATGTTGGCTAGGGCCAGCTGTTGATTGGCAAAACCGGTATGGCCGCCGACGGGCGGAACCACCAGGCTATAAAGACAGGTGCCGATAGGTGGATGTTCTTTAAAGCTCCAGTCGGTATGCCAGTTTTCTGCAAAAACCGGTGCGGTCTCATCGGCTCGGCGGGTCAACGCCACCACGGGCGTTTTTTTACTGATGGGTCCCACGTAGGGGGCCTCGCC